>CAMYOP010000155.1:0-12953 GCA_947260045.1 uncultured Desulfobulbaceae bacterium | reverse complement strand
CTTTATTGGCCTGAGCCAGCTTCCCATCAGGATTGATAATCTGTATGGAGAACGGAGACTGCTCCATCAGGTGCCGGAACTTCTCCTCGCTATCTTTCAATGCCATCTCGATTTGCTTGCGTTCAGTGATGTCCTCGACCACCGAGACAAAATAACCGGGTTTTCCATTATCGTCCCTCAGCAGAGTGACCGTCAGGTTGATCCAGACCAACTGCCCTCCTTTGCGCAGGTACCTCTTTTGCAAGGAGTAGGTTTCTTCTTTGCCATCCAGTAACTTCTGTACATGGGTGAGGTCTGTCTCAAGATCGTCAGGGTGGGTAATGTCCTGAAAGGTCAGTTTCATAATTTCATCGTGGGAGTACCCGATAATATCACAGAACTTCCGGTTGATTCGCAGGAACAAACCTTCAGGAGAAACATGGGCCATTCCTACAGCAGCCTGCTCAAAAGTGGCACGGAACCGTTCTTCACTTTCCACGACCTTCCGCTGGGTGATCACATCTTTGGTGATATCCATGGCAAAAACCGCCAGTTTTATGACACTGCCATGACTGTCTTTAATTGGGAACAATCTATGTTCCCAAAATCGGCCATCCCGCTCATCTTTGAAAATCCGGGCCTGGCCGGAAACAATCACTTTTTCAACGAAGCCCAGGCGTTGCTTTTTTGACGAGCCTTCCGGAAGCAGATCAAAAGCCTTTGTGCCAGGCAACTCAGAAACCCGTTTGCCGAACAGGTCGGCAAGCCCCTGATTGGCCACGATAATAGTACCATCACCTTTTACCGCATCAATCAAGGCACGCTCTTCCGCCTCAAGCTCCATGAGCGATTTCTCGGCTCTTTTTCGTTCTCCAACTTGCTCTTCCAAATCCTGGTTCAGGATCTTCAGGTCGACGGTCCGCGCCTGCACCTGATTTCGCAGACTTTTGTTCCATAACAAAAACAGAAAGACGATGCCTGAGGCGGCACCGCCAAAAATAAGAAACCATTTTATGATAACTGCGGTTTCAGTATGTTCGTATTCTATTGATATGTATTTATTGCGAATCTCCGCCTGATCCTCAGGTGATATGGAGGCAAGTCCCTTGTCAACGATACTGGCAAGTTCGGGCCAATCATTTCGAATTGCCATGGAAAAAACATGGTCACCAAATGGACTGGGGCCGGCAATCTTTATATTGGAAAGTCCCTTCTCCAGGATGAGAAAAGAAGCCAGGGTCAGATTACCGATATAGGTACCTGCTTTTCCGGTGACAACCGCTTCAATTGCCTGGATATCATTATCAAACAGGACAAGATTGAGATCCGGATACTCGCTCTTGATCCTGTCGTGAATGACCGTTCCCTTCGGCACGGCTATTTTCTTTCCATGAAGATCTGCAATATCGGTAATGAATTCTTTATTATCGGTATGAGTAAAAATCACATACGGAGACCTGACAAAATCCTTTGTAAAAAGGATCGACTTTTCTCTTTCAGGTGTCCGCATCGTCGACGTTATCAGGTCCGGGCCCTGGAGTCTTTTGAGTCCCTCAAGAGCCTCCTGAAATGGTTTCCCGGAAAAAACATATTTGAATGTGACCCCGGTGCGCTCGGCAATTAATTTCAGATAATCAATGGAAATCCCTTCAGGATCAGCACCTTCTTTCAGGATGATATAGGGGGGGATATTAACAACACGCACCTGGACAGTATGATCCTGGGCGAGCCAGGTCTGTTCTTCCGGAGTGATCGACATTTCACTTTTTTTGTCTTCCGTATACAGCGCAATCCATTTATTCTTTATTTCAGAATGCTGCTCTATTGTAATCGCATCAATTGATTTGTTGATTATGCCGGTAAGCTCAGGCC
The DNA here is from genome assembly GCA_947260045.1 of uncultured Desulfobulbaceae bacterium. Taxonomy (GTDB): domain Bacteria; phylum Desulfobacterota; class Desulfobulbia; order Desulfobulbales; family Desulfobulbaceae; genus CAMYOP01. The sequence continues at coordinate 11,102 of CAMYOP010000155.1, read as the reverse complement.
AGTCCGGACGAATGCCAAGATAAGCATTTCTCTCCATTTCGGTGGGCAATGCAACCACTTTGAGATTGGTAATAAAAAGTTTATTGGTCATGTAAGTTAATACCGGCAGGGTACCTACGACAGCCTCTACTTCATTGTTAACCAATGCTCGCAGAACCTTTTCCCATGTTGGATAGGTGATAATATCCAAGTCCGGATAATGCTCTTTCATGTAATGATAGGCATAAATCCCCTTTAAGGTACCAACTCGTTTATGTGATAATTCCGTAAGAGAAGAGACGCCTCTCATCTCTTTTTTCATTACGATGGCATGCGCAATTTTTTCAAGTGGTTTCGTATAATTCAGATATTTTTCACGCTCCTTGCTCTTAAAAATAAGGCGAATTCCGTCTATTTTTTTCGACTTCGCCATATCAAGAATTTCCTGCCAGTCACCGGAGACTAACTTGAATTCGACTCCCAGCATACTGCCGATCAATTTGGCATAGTCAGGGCCTACACCATCGGACTGGCCTTTGGTTTTATCAAAAAAATCCAGGGGCGCGAAATTCCCTCCACCCAATGTGATAATCGGATGCTCCTTCAGCCAGGCCTGCTCCTCAGAAGTGAGTTTTACTGTTTTTTCTTGTTGTGGAAGGTGGATCCACTTTGCCACGATGGTATCGATGTCATTTTGTGCCACGATGGTATCGATGTCATTTTGTGAAAAGCTTGAAATTCCCTTATTCAGAATGGGCACAAGCTCTGGCCAATCGGGCCTGACTGCCATGCCGAATTTGTCGGGGAAATGATGAAATAGGTATTTGATAACAACATCGAATAATTGATATTTTGTAATGTAATAGGAATTAAAGCTGACCCCGATATAAAGATCCACCTCTCCCTCACTTACACTTTTCATTCCTTGTATAGCATCCTTCACTCTCAGAATAGTCGCCTGTTCACCATATTCCCGGAGCATTTTCTCTGTAAAATAGACCTTGTCTATGATCGCGATCTTCTTGCCGGCAAAATCAGCAGGATTATCAAAAGAAACATTTTGACGCGCGAACACGGCAGGAAAGGCTTGCAGATACCCCATGCTTTTTAACAACCCTAGCTTGTCGGCATACTCCGGGTGCATCTCCAGGATACCGTCGACCTCTTTTGCTTGCGCCTTCTGAAGTATTCCGGGAATAGAATCAATCCGCAGGGTGATATCGGTCCCCAGCCTCCGGTTCAATTCCTCCAGAAAATCAACCAAAATGCCGCTATGGCTGCCGTCAGGATTGACAATGACTTCCGGCTCAAATGCATCAGTATATCCCAGCACAATATTCGGGTGTGCTTTCAGCCAGGCCTTTTCTTGTTGGCTAAGTGAAACACGAATTCCTTCATTTTCTTGAGATGAAACAGTTTCCACCGCTTCATTCTGGGCAAATGATAGAGTGGAGTGAAAAAATGAAAAGCAGGAATAAATGAAGAAAACAAAAACAATGAAAATCGGCTTCTCAGGCAGAAATGAGGCTATTTCACGGATGAGAGAAAAAAGATGTGTAGTGATTTTTAAGACCATATGTACGGTCAACGCCTTTATTCTTTAGTTATTCATGTAAAACTAAGACAATACACTTAAAAATATAAAGAGGCAAAAATTAATACTTCAGCCAAGAAGGGAATGCCTTCGAACTTTATAAGTAAACCTAAAATCACTGAAAAACAGTAAATATCTTATCTGTTTTTTCTTGTAATACTACCTGTTCCAGCCAGCCAATCGGGGCAATTCAGCACGCAGTCTTGCTACCATCTCAGGATTGTTAAACAGAATTTTGCAGAGTTCGCATTTGCTATAGGTGATTATTTCACGCGATTTCATTCCTGCATAGGAGGCGATATTTGTAATTCCCATGCTTCGAATGAGCTTGTAGAGGGGGTCTGTTTCACTTTTGTTAAAAAGGTGTTCGCTGGAATTCTTACTCAGGTTACCAAGATAAAAAAAGTTCGTGTCTGGAAAATGAGTACCAGCATCGCAACAGGCGTACATGTCCAGGTTGGGAGCGAGGTAAGGATTCATGTTGCAGCAGTTTACCTGATAATCGGTCTGGATATTTCTTCTCTCAAGAGAGTCCGCTCGACCTGAATAGATGATGGGTTCTGGAAAAAATTTGAGCTTATTGGTGCGGAGAAACTGTTCATGCTGGTCATCTTCTTTTGAAAAATCGCTGATAAAGGAAATATAATATTCCAGCCCATTCTCCTCACAACTGCGGGCTGCATTTAATACATTGAGCTTATTTACATTTTTCTGGTGCCAGCGGGAGTAACTCAGCCGCAGTTGGCAGAGTCCGCTTTTTTTCAGTTGGACAATATGTTCATCGGCAGATTCTTTGCTTTTTGCCCAAAAACTGTTGGTAACAATTCTGGTGTAAATGTTTTTCTGGCTGCAAAGCTTCACAAGCTTGAGCGTATCGTTGAAATATATAAATGGCTCTCCTGCAGAAAAGCTGATGCCGCTAACCCCTGACTTGGCAAGTTCGACAATGATTTCCAACGCCTTCTCAAGATCCATCTTTTTGTTGTCAGGCGTCTCTTCCGTGGCCACGCAATGCTCACATCTGATATTGCACCTGTTTGAGTAGCCAAAAGCTAATTTCCTCATATCACACAATAATCCTCATGTTGCGATTCGGTCATTTCTTCTTATAATTTTGCTCGTCAAAAAATTTAGCACGAAAAGTGGAAAAAGCGAAGCAGGCTGTCTGTATGCAGTGAATTTTGTATTAGTCTGGTAGTATTTCTTCCCTGGTACTTTTGTGTTTCAAGTTGTTTCAAGAAAATAGCTAGCGCTTTTTGTTATAGGTATTGCTGATGCCTGCAAGTTATACAATCAGATGTCAAAACAACTGTTTATCCTTATACATTTGTTTACGTTTTTTTCATTTTGAGTATTGTTTATAATTATTTTGTAATGCCAAAGTTAAAAGAGAATAATTATAGGAATAACTGCCCAACATTTAAGCGCTCAAAACGAATTGCTGGAACATTGTGCGTCTCAGCTCAAAGGTTCTGCAACAAAAAGCCAACTTGCCTTATACTTAAAATATAATTATAATATAATTATGGAATCAATATCATTTGAGTGGGACGAAAAGAAATCAAAAACAAATGTAACTAAGCACAAAGTTTCATTTGATGAAGCCCAAACAGTTTTCTTCGACTCAAACGCAAGAATGATATTTGATCCAGATCATTCCCACAGCGAAGATCGATTTATTTTACTTGGCTTGAGCGCCATGCTGCGGGTGCTAATTGTTTGCCACTGTTGTAAGGAAAATGACGGGAAAGAGATTAGAATTATATCGGCGAGAAAGGCAAACCGAAAAGAACAAAAACATTATGAGAGTTATTTGCCATGAGAAAAGAATACGATTTTTCTAAGTCAGTCAAAAACCCCTATGCAAAGCATCTCAAAAAACAAGTCACTCTCCGGCTTGGTGTTGATGTCATTGAATACTTTAAAAGGCTTGCGGATGAGACAGGTGTCCCCTACCAAAATCTAATAAATCTTTATCTACAAGACTGTGCCCAGGCTCACAAAAAGCTTACACTCAAATGGACATCATCTAAAGGCAATGCAGAACAAATCACTTAAGAACAACGCGCTGGAACAGTCTGCCTCATAGCTCATAGCACCATTCGGGACAGACCCCATTTTTCATGTTTTTCAAAGAGCCATGTGCGGGAAAACCCCACGCAGGGACCTGTAAGAGAGCCGTCGGGTAATTGGCTGGTCTATCTTGATACCAGAAATAACAACTTACCAAGCTCTAAACTAAGACCTGTAATGTAGTTGAAAATTAGGTCATAACAAATAAGCGAGGTGTGATAATGGAATCAGTATTAGCAGGTTGTTCTGCAAGCATATCAGAATTGAAGAAGAATCCTTCAGCTCTCATCAAGCAAGCTGAGGGAGAGCCGATCGCCATTCTTAACCATAAAAAACCAACAGCATAATTGATTCCGGCTGAGACTTACGAGACATTAATGGACAAAATCGAAGATTATCAATTAGGTGTGATTGTCAATGAACGCCAACATGAAAAAATTTCAGCCGTGGAATTAAGTTTCGATGATTTATAAATTAAATTTTTTTCCTACAGCCTCTTTTGCCAGGCAGCCAACTCTCTGGATTCGTAAATCACCACAAAATTAAGTTACGAGCCTGCGGCTATCGGCTAGTTTATACCTGTTTTCTTTAACCAGCTTCTTCAGAAGCAATCACAATTCCTTTATAAACGCTTCCTGTAAATTTTTACTCCATAAATAGTTCTTCCCTCATAGTAGTCTTCAAGCCGAGCAATATAATGATTTTTGTTTGGCTATTCTGTGCTTGTTTTGTGGGGAGTAGATCATTCTTCCATGGACAAGTGCATGATTGCCTGCTACCTTGAGTGCGTTTTTGAGCAATGTTTCACGATAAACATTTGTTAAAATTTAAATGGAATTGATACCATGCAAACTACATTTTTTACGCGATTGACCCCATTTTTTTTGGTTTTACTGACCTTGGCTTTCATTGATGTCGGCTTGGCAGTAAGCGAAGCTGATGCCAGGTCTCGGGGGGGCGGACGGTCATTTAAGCGGGCTCCCATTCAACGTAAAGCAGCGCCGCAAAAACCTGCACAGACAAATAATGCCAAAAAGAAAAGTGGTGGTTTTGGCCGAGGTCTTGCTGGTGGATTATTGGGTGGTGCCATGGGAGCGTTACTGTTTGGCGGTCTTTTCGGTGCTACTGGTAACGGTTTTGGCATTCTGCCCTTACTTATTTTTGGCGGGATAGGATTTTTTCTCTATAAGCGTTATATGAAACGGGCAGCACTTAATGCGCATCAGGGGCACCAGTATAATAGCACTGCTGCCTCTCCCTTTCCTTCCAGTCCTACAGGTGGCATGAGTACAGATGCTCCTCCTCCACCTCCAGTTGGAGATTCCCTTGAAGAAGGTCTGGAAATGATACAGGCAACAGATTCGTCCTTTGATCCGAAATATTTTATCGAAGTGGCAAGCGATGTTTTCTTTCAAGTCCAGGCAGGATGGATGCGTCGAGATCTTGATTCATACGGGCATTTGCTCGGTGACCAGCTTGCAGATGAGTATAAAGAGCATTTTGCCCAAATGCGCCAGCAGGGACACATCAATAAATTAGAGTCCATCGCTGTGCGTAAAGTGGAAATTGTTGATGCGGGCAATGATGGAACAGATGATTTTGTCACTGTTCTTTTCACCGCCAGCCTGCTTGATTATACAGTGGAAGAGGAAGGCGGTGCTTTGGTCAAAGGAAGCATGACTGATCCGGTTAAATTTGCTGAAAAGTGGACCTGGTCACGTCCAGTACGGACACAGAGCTGGAAGCTTGAAGCAATTGAGGTGCTTGAAGACTAAGATCAAAACAAAACATTTACTACCCTGCCACGAAAATGAGATGTGTTTCGTGCTTGTCAGGGAACAGCTACTGGTTCAGGTGTCATTTTATAAGGAGATGCCTGAGCTGGTAGCTTGCTTGTAATTATCTGATTGCAAGTTTTCCTATCTTGGCTACTGCCCCTGTCCATAAACACCTAAGCCTTTTTTCCCATGTTTTTCAGATGAGTCTTTACAGGTTTCTTCCCAGTAATTTTTTACGACCATCATCCCCTGCATGAAAATTCTCTGACCACAGCCTGTGAGCGAAATTATTTCCTTGCACATTTTACCCCAGTAGTTTTCATTAAATCTGATATGTTTAGTCAGCTATTGTGATGTTTCTTTTTGAACAGGGTGTAATATGCCCAAGCACGAGGATCAGATAGAATATGATAACCATAAGCTCCAAAAGCAGATATGGCCTCAAGGCCCTCTTGGAACTGGCCCCCTATTACCAGGGCGGTGCTGTATCCTTGAAAGAGATTTCTGAGAGGCAGAATATTTCCCGTCAGTATCTTGAACAGATTTTCAACCAACTTGTAAAAGCAGGACTTGTTAGAAGTATTCGCGGTAAAAATGGTGGCTACGTTCTTGCCAAATCACCAGAAGAAACATATGCATCCGATATAATCTTTCTCCTGGAAGGTGGTATTGAATTTGATGTCAAAGGTGATGTTGTTGAATCTGATGCTATTTCCGATTTTTTGCGCACCATTCAGGAAAAATTTATCAAAACCCTCAATGTTTCACTGGCTGAACTCCTTGCCCGTCATCAAATAAATCAGAATATGGGCTATTTCGATATATAATATCCAGTGCTGGAGGCAGGGTTGTCAAAGCTCCCTGCCTTGGTGTTATTTTGAGCAAATCCAAATACTTTTTTGGGTCCAATATATTTTTTTTCTTGACTTATTTTTCTCTCTATGGCTTAATCCTTATTAACCTGATCAAGTTAATAAGGATTAAGCGAGAGGCGTAAGGAGGATGAAGTGATTATTTCTGTAAACGGCGAAGAAAAATTTTTAAATGAGCCACCTGTTTCTATAAATGAACTGCTTGTAGTGAGTGAAGTGGAATCTCCAGAAATGGTTTCGGTGCTGCTCAATGGGAAGGTGATTGAGCGTGAGAAGTATGAAGACACCTTTATTGCTGAACATGATGAAGTTGATTTTCTATACTTTATGGGCGGAGGAAGCCGTTAATGTACGGTTTTGCCACCAGGGCCATTCACCAGAGGCCAGGCAAAAAGGATGTGCATGGTTCTTTGCGCGTACCAGTCTATGATAATGTTGCCTTTGAGCATGACACTGCCCAATCAATTCAGCTGGCCTTTGAAGGGAAAAAACCAGCCCATACCTATTCCCGTATTTCAAACCCAACTGTGGAAGATTTTGAGCAGCGGATCAGAGAACTATCTGGCTCACTTGCATGTCTTGCAGTTTCATCGGGAATGGCTGCAATCAATGCAACTATCATGGCTTTGGCTGAGGCAGGATCAAACATTGTCACCACCAAAAAAATATTTGGCAATACCTTGTCGCTTTTTGAAAAAACTTTTGGCCCATGGGGTCTGGAAACCCGCTGTGTTTCCATGACTGAGCCTGCTGAAATAGAAAAAGCCATAGATAAACAGACGCGGGCTATTTTTCTTGAAAGCATAACCAATCCGCATCTTGAAGTGGCTGATTTTGAGGCTGTTGGAACTTTGGCAAAAAAATACGGAATTCCTTTGGTGCTCGATAACACCGTGATGACACCTTACCTTTTTGATTCGAAAAAAGTTGGCGTCAATATAGAAATTCTTTCCAGTACAAAATCTATTTCCGGGGGCGCCACCTCTGTGGGAGGAGTGATTCTTGATCATGGTAATAGGTCAGATGTTTTGCGAAACACAGGATCCTGTCTTGCTCCCCATAACGCCTATCTTCAAAGTTTAGGCCTGGAAACTTTGAGCCTGCGGCTTGATAAAACATGTACGAATACTCAAAAAATTGCAGAATTTCTTGAAGCACACTCACAGGTTTCATCGGTGCATTATCCAGGTTTGAAAAGTTCTCCGTATTATGAGCGAGCGGTAAAATTATTTGGCAATAAATGTGGCGGCCTGCTGACTTTTGATCTTGGTTCCAAGCAGACCTGTTTTGCCCTGATAGACAGTCTGCAGCTTATCCGCAGAGCAACAAATATAAACGACAATAAAACACTCATTGTTCATCCGGCATCGACAATTTTTGCTGAGTACAGTGAGGAAGAACAGGCTGCGATGTGTTTACGACCGACCATGCTGCGCTTGTCGGTCGGCATTGAAAACAGTGAAGATTTAATCCAAGACTTACAAAAGGGGCTTGAAAATAGATGAGAGATTTTTCGCTTGAACAGCTGGAGCGCTACAGCCGGCATATTCTTTTGCAGGATGTTGGTGTTGAGGGACAGGAAAAACTACTGGACGCAAAGGTATTGGTGGTTGGAGCTGGCGGGTTGGGATGTCCAGTCGCCCTATACCTTGCAGCAGCAGGGGTGGGCACCATTGGAATCGTAGATAATGACACTGTGGAGATTTCAAACCTTCAGCGCCAGATTGCCCATTTTACTAAAGATATTGATGTGCCAAAAGTTGAGTCGGCAAAGGAGAAAATGCTTGCCATCAATCCGGAGCTCGAGATCCGAACCTATCAGCTCATGCTGGTGGCTGATAACATAAGAGACATTATACGTGATTATGATTTCGTAATTGACGGGACGGATAATTTCCCGACCAAATTTCTGGTAAATGATGCCTGTGTCATGGAAAAAATTCCCTTTTCCCATGGTGGCATTTTACGCTTTGATGGTCAGACCATGACAGTGGTTCCAGGTGAGTCATCCTGTTATCGTTGTACCTTCAGGAGTCCGCCACCGCCCGATGCCGTTCCAACCTGTTCCCAGGCAGGTGTACTCGGGGCAATTGCCGGTATGCTCGGAACCATCCAGGCAACTGAAGCATTGAAATTTATTACAGGTGCAGGTTCACTTTTGACCGATACACTCCTGTCATTTGATGCCAAAACCATGAATTTTAGAAAGGTGCAGCTCAAAAAACAGGATAATTGCCCACTTTGTGGCCAGTCTCCCACAATTACCGAACTCGTAGATGCGGAACAGGCTGTTTGCAGCCTGTAATAATACAATGGAAAGTAAAGACATCTTGAACATTGAAGAGAAGGTCTACACTGCCCTGGTGAATCAGGCATTATCAGGCATGCCAAATGAGGTATGCGGTTATCTTGCTGAAAAAGATGGAGTGGTCATAGCCCATTATGAAATGCGAAATTTAGACGAGAGTCCCGAGCATTTCACCATGCAACCAGAAGAACAGTTTAAAGCGGTGAAGGATATGCGCCAGAAAGGCTTGAAATTACGGGCAGTGTATCACAGTCATCCCGAAACACCAGCCAGACCTTCATTGGAAGATATTAAACTGGCCTATGATCCAAATCTAAGTTATGTGATTCTCTCCCTTGCAGGAGAGGTTCCAGACCTGAAATCATTTCGTATCCAGAAGGGTGAGGTTAGTGCTGAGGATACGCAAATCGTAAACAACATACATTAAAAGAAAAATGGAGAAAAACATGGCAAAAACAGTGGTCGTAGATGCTGAAAAAAATTGCCGGGGTGTCGGTTGCCCCCTGAATATGGTGTATGCCAAAGTGGAGCTGGCAAAATTGAAATCAGGTCAGGTACTGGAAATAGTTCTTGATGATGGTCCACCAATCAATAATGTGCCTGGTTCTGTGCAAAAAGAAGGGCACGAAGTTCTGGATAAAAAACAACTTGAGGACGGTTCCTGGCAGGTTTTAATCAGAAAGGCCTGAAAAAGATAAAACGATTTGGAGTGTATGTACTCCTCAGAAATGCTGTAAAAGAATTAATCAGCAGGCCGCCAATCCTCCCCCTCAAATTTTTTGGAGGTCCTGTCAAATATATTCATAGCAGCATGTGGCAGCAGAGAACTCCTCCCTCTGCTGCCACTTTTTTCAGATAAGAGTCTGTGCACCCAAATGTGTTAATTTATAGTTTGGTTTTGGCCCAGAGACATATTCTATCAGGCCGTCAGCAATCATTTCTCCAAGTGCTTCTTCCAGTGCTCTTTCTTCTTTGACGCTTAATGATGGCAGGAAGTCGCCAAAAAGCCACACTGATGACAGCTGATCCTGGTCATTTGTCCTCATCACTCTGAATTTTTCCAGCAATTCATTTTTTATTGCCTGTTTAATTGCTTCTTTATGTTTTCCCATGACAGCCTCCCAAAATTTTCCATTTTTGGAAATCGTCTTCATTCTTATTTTAAGGTAATCACTGTTTAAAATAGATGCTCAATCCCGTGGGAAGACATAGAGAGGAAGAACGTTGAAGTGTCTCTATAAGAAGAAAGTCAAAGGATATTATTTGGCAGTACCTTCACTTTCGAGGAAATCGTAACTAGATTTCAAGCAAAGATAATGTACTTCATTAGTAAAAGAGTCAGTATCAGGATTTAATTGAGAAGAAGTGAAGGTGATACAATGAAATACTTAGTTGTAGGCTCCGGTGGACCTGGCTTTAATACACCAGAAGAAGCACTTTATGTTCTGGAAAATGTTGTCCTGCCAAGTTTTGATCAGCTCATCGACCTTTTCCGTCGTCCGGTTGTAGACCGCAACCTTGTAGCCGCGGCTTTCGACGTTCAGAGCCAGATTTTCGCCCATCACTGCCAAGCCAATCAGACCAAAATCACAGTCACCACTCATTGTTTTTCCAAGAATTCAGGGGGGTTAAGATCGGTGCTGGCCGGATTCTAGGCTTTGCCGGGAAAACGAAAAGGCCCTCGGTTTGAGGAGTTCCGCCGCGGACTCTGGATGCCCAGGGGGGTGAACAACAGTGTGGAAACAGGGGGAAAAATGGAATAAACTGCATGATCGGACCGTCCCTGGTGTTTTCGTGGTCAGACACCTGGCGGATACTTTAGTTTGTTGATGGATCGCCCAACTCCGATTATTGTCAGAGATGAAAGCTGCGGAGATTTTGCGCAGCTCCTCGTCTTCACCGTTCAAGCCAAACCGGCCTATCCATGAACATGTTGCATCGCCTCTGCGCTTTGGTTGCCATTTTCGCAATCTCCTTTACGTCCGCTCCGAGTCTGTTTGCCCAAGATGGCGGCGGAGGTCAGGACACGATCCTGATTGGTGACCCGATCGCGGGTATTGATATTGATGCGACCGGAGTGCTGAAAGTACGGCAGTTTGATCCTCGATTGCTTCAGCAACGTCTGATGGCGGCGCGCGCCGATGCGGATGCCGATGTAATGCAACCGAGCAAGTTGCGCAAGATCTCACTCAATCGGCTTGAAGCGGCGATCGCACAACGGGTTGCCGCGGGACAGGTTCCAAACGATGAGATGCGTGCGCTGGCTGGTCTGACCGCAGTGCAATACGTTTTCTATTACCCCGAGACCAAAGACATCGTGATCGCAGGTCCGGCTGAAGGATTCTTTGCCGATCCAACCGAGCGATTGATTGGGATGCGATCGGGCCGACCGGTCGTTTTGCTCGAGGATATGGTGACGGCGCTGCGAGCCTACGCACCCCACCAAAAACCGACACAGATCATTAGCGTCTCCATCGACCCGACGCAGCAAGGGCTGC
>CAMYOP010000154.1 GCA_947260045.1 uncultured Desulfobulbaceae bacterium | reverse complement strand
CAGCTCAGGAATAATTTTTGTTGCTTTTGAGTAACATTCTATTGCATCTTCAACACGATTTTGTTGCTGACGAATAAGACCAATATTAACATGTGCTTCAGCCATATCCGGAGCTATTGAAATTGCTTTCTCATTTAATTTCAGAGCATTGTCAATATCACCCTTATCAAAATAGATTGCACCGAGATTGATATAGCTTTCAACAGATTGATCATCGAGTTCGATTGCTGTCCCCAGCTCCCGAATGGCGTCATCAATGCGTCCAGTTTGACGATAGATCAGACCAAGTTGATGATGGGCGAAAACATTATCAGGTTTCTCTGCAACCACCTTCTCTAATTCTTCTATTACATTTGAAATGCTTACATTATTATTTGGATCTGACATGATGTTTTCCTTTTCTTACAAGATTTACCATTATTTAATATACAAACCGGAGAGAATGCGACTTACCACTGGAGAGAATTCCACAGTAATTACAAGTATTTCTACTAGTTCTCACAGGCAGACGCCTGTAGAATAATACCCGATGAGTCTGAAAATTTAGTCTACATTATAGACATGAACGTGGCGTAGGCAAGTTGAAAATGAAGTCTGATTCAATAATAGAGTATAAGTCTATGAATCTGCACATGTAATAAGTAAATTTTTCTGGGCTTCTTCCAGCACCTCATGTGCCACCAATATATCTTTGCGTATCTGCTCGGCAAGCTCTTCCGGTCCACTGAACTTCTTTTCACCGCGAAGATGTTTGAGTAAATTAATTTTGATTGGCTTCTTATATATATCGTCATCAAAATTAAAAATATGGGTTTCAGCTACCAATTTTTCTTCACCAAAGGTCGGATTATAGCCAATATTGGAAACCCCACCATAACATTTGCCGTCATAGATGACCTGGGTCACATACACACCGCGCTTTGGGCATAAATCCTCTTCCAGTATCTCAAGGTTAGCCGTGGGAAAACCGACAATTTTTCGTCCTCTCTGTTTGCCGCGCTGAACAGTTCCCCGAATCTGATAAAAACGTCCGAGAAGAGAATGTACATCTTGCATACGGCCGGCAGCAACCAGCTCCCGTACCTTGGTCGAACTGACTAACATTTCATTTTCATAGTACGCATCAACCACGGTCACAGGAAAACCCTTTTGCTTGCCCTGCTCTTTCAAAAAATCGATATTACCCTCTCTGCCTCTGCCAAAGCCATAATCATAACCAACCACTAATTCTTTTACGCCTATGGCTTCAACAAGGATTTGATCGACAAAATCATGTGCAGAAATCGAGGCAAATTCTTGGCTGAATGGAATAATAAGCAATACGTCTATACCAGAGGCATCAATGAGTTCTTCTTTTTGTTCAATGGTGGAGATCAATTTTATGCCTTCAGGTCGAAGGACTTTCAGTGGATGCGGATCAAAGGTTACAACAACACTGGTCCCTGCTTGACTTTTAGCGCGCTCTACAACTTGATCAAACAAAAGCTGATGGCCACAATGCACGCCGTCAAAGTTTCCTATGGTTACACAGGCATGGGGAAACGGCTGTTTAATATCAGCAATATTTCTATATATCTTCATAAGCAATAACCAGGTACATCCTTTTTTTATGTCACGGAAAAGAAATTCTTGACAAATCAGAGTTTGGCTAGCATATTCTCAACCGTCGTGCCGAAGTGGCGGAATTGGTAGACGCGCTAGGTTCAGGGTCTAGTGAGGGATTCCTCGTGGGAGTTCGAATCTCCCCTTCGGCACCATTTAGCATTTTCAGGCGTAACCTTTTAAGGTTGCGCCTTTTTTATTGGGCCTATCTCTCTTTTTTCAGCCCTCGCTGTTTGGTTGAACACTCTATACAGCGTATAAAGCACATTAGCAAGCCCTCCATCTTTTCCCTTTTCATACTTCTACCATGCATAGTATTTTTCAAGTATGGTAAATTCATCATGAAACATTTAGTATCTTCATCATCTGACAAGTCATCAACTGATAACTTTGTCACGTTTACAACTGGTCCACAAGATCATCTGACAATCTGCTCACTTGTCCTCAGCGCTGTCCGTATCAAACATAAATTTGAAACTGACCATAAATCAATACTGGTCGCAGAACATGATATGGAAAAGGCCCAAAGAGAAATGGCTCACTATGTTTCTGAAAATATGTACTGGCCACCCAAAAAAAAGACAGTACCAAAACAAAGCGAAGCTTCCATAACTTCCCCAACTTTTTTGACCATGAGCTGGTTCGTCATTTTTTTTCTTATAACTGGCCCATGGACAGATGGAAATACCTGGTTTATGATTGGTGCTATAGACAGTTCGGCCATTTTTAAACTGGGCGAATGGTGGCGTTTATGTACGGCCTTGACCCTTCATGCCGATGATATGCACCTTGTGGGCAATATGGTTATAGGCGGATTCATGGTGCATCTTCTCTGCAACCATGTAGGATATGGCATTGCTTGGGTCCTTTTGTTTTTGAGTGGCATTTCCGGAAATTTTTTAAATATCTGGTTGCGGTCCTCTGTACATCATTCCGTTGGCTTTTCCACGGCCGTTTTTTCTGCCATCGGTATCTTTTGCGGGATTCAGTTTTACACAAATCGCGTCTTCGGTTTGAAACAACTTTTGCTTCCCCTGGGAGCAGGTGCAGCTCTTTTGGCACTTCTCGGTTCCCAAGGAGAAAAAACTGACATTGGTGCTCATTTTTTTGGATTTCTCTGTGGAATGCTTGTTGGATTTCTCTTTGAAAAGACTACCAAGGTAACAAAACTACGAGACAAACACAGGTCCCAATTTTTCTATTTTTCCCTGACCGTCCTATTTATCTGTTTTTGCTGGTTTCTCGCATGGACAGGCAGTAATGTCGATCTAATTTCTAAATAATTCTTGAAAGGGACTTGATTCCAGATTTAAATGAACTACATGTATACGCTACTGATGTTTAAATAATTACAAATTACACTCAATTAGACCATACCTTACAGGATACATACATCTATGAACAATCAACAACCTCCATGGGGCAGAAAAAACAGGCCTTCTTCTCCTGAAGATCTCCTGGCCGCTCTTATAAAGAAAATACGAGATACCTTCACCGATCAAAACAACGGTGGCAATCGAGGTGGGGACGACGGTCAGGATCCCCCCGAAGAGCCTAATTTCCTTGCCGGAATCGGCAAAATCCTGCTCATCATGATTGCAGTAATCATCTTCCAGGTAGTCTATTCCAGTTTCTTTACAATTGAACCGGGCGAAGTTGGTGTTATCCTGCGCTTTGGGAAATATACTCGAACTACTGAACCTGGTCTGCATTTCAAAGTTCCCTATCTCGAAGAGCTTGCAAAGGTGGACGTGGAAACAGTTCGAAAAGAAGAATTTGGTTTCAGGACAAGGCTGCCAGGAAAAAACACTGTTTTTGACCGTCGTGGTTTTGATATGGAATCTCTCATGCTGACTGGTGACAAAAACGTCATTAATGTTGCATGGATTGTTCAATATAAAGTCAGTGATCCGGTTCACTTTCTTTTCAAAGTTGAAAACGTCCCCCAAGCTGTTCGTGATTCTTCTGAAATGGTGACAAGACGCATTGTCGGTAACATGGATTTTGATTACGTTTTGAGTAATCGAGAAATTTTAGCAAGCGACGCCAAACGTGAACTGCAAGCCCAACTTGATATGTTTCAATGTGGTGTCAGTGTTGTGACGCTCCAGCTCTTAGACATCAATCCACCCGAGACTGTCAAGCCTGCTTTTAACGAAGTAAACGAAGCAGACCAGGATATGAAGCGCCTCGTGAATGAGGCTGAGGAAACATACAACCGGGTCATTCCAAAAGCCAGAGGTAGTGCTTTGCAAATCATTGAAGAATCGCATGGCTATGCAGTAGAACGCGTAAACGATGCCAAGGGTGAAACAGCTCGATTTAATTCCATCGTAAATGAGTATTTAAATGCTAAAGAAGTCACCAAAAAAAGGATGTATCTGGAGACAATGGCAAAAATGTTGCCAAGCATAGAACATGTTTACGTAATGGACAAAGACCAGCAGGGAATATTACCTTTCCTCAACCTTGGTGAAAAAAAGAGCCAATAAGTTTCACTGAAAAAAATTGTTTTAAAAAAATAAATTTTACCCAAAGTAAATAATCTTATGAAAAAAATAGCACAGTTTCTACTGCTTCTCATTGTCGGTGCAGGAATCATTACAGTCTGGGACGGCTTCTATATTCTACAGGAAGGAAAACAGGCTGTTATAACCCAATTTGGTGCTCCTGTCGGTGATCCGCAAACCGAAGCAGGCCTTCAATTCAAAATGCCTTTTCTGCAGCGTGTTCGTATATATGAGAAGAAAATTCTTATCTGGGATGGTGATCCAAATCAAATCCCGACTAACGATAAAACCTTTATTTACATGGACAATACAGCTCGTTGGAGAATTACCGATGCACTCCAGTTTCTCCAGGCGGTAGGGACGGTTTCAAGGGCTCAGAGCCTGCTAGATGATATCATTGACGGTACGGTTCGTGATCTGGTGAATAAAAATGATCTCATTGAAATCATCAGGAGTTCAGACTGGTCATCGGACTATATGGTTTCCAGGCCCGATGAGAGAGAACAATTGGTTGCACCAAAGGTTGGTAGAGATAAGATTTCAAAAATGGTTCTTGAAGCAGCTGCAAAGGTGACACCTAAATATGGCATCGAACTTATCGATGTAATGTTTAAACGGGTAAACTACATTGAATCTGTCCGACTAAAAGTATATGACCGAATGATTTCTGAAAGAAAGAGAATAGCAGCAGAAAAACGGTCTCTTGGTGAAGGAAGAAAAGCAGAAATACTTGGTCGCGTTGAAAGAGAGCTCAAGGAAATCACCTCTGCTGCACAGCGAGAAGCTGTTACCATAAAGGGTAAAGCAGATGGTGAAGCCACAAAAATCTATGGTGATGCATACAATAAACATCCTGAATTTTATGCTTTCCAAAAAAGCCTTGAAACCTATCTGGAGGGCATAAAAAATAATGCTTCGCTTATACTCTCAACAGATTCAACACTGTTTCAGTACCTGGAAACAATTGAAGGTGTAAAGTAATATAGCCTTATAGGTAACAACACAAAAAAAAGCGGTTGTATAAACAGAATACGTTTATGCAGCCGCTTTTTTGTTTTCTCTCCCCTGCTCTACGTTTATTGCTAACAATCTTCCCAAAGAGAAAGTGAGGAGCAGAATACAATTATACAAGACGTCAAATAGTAGTTTACTCATACGACTTCCCTACCTTCTATCCTTCTAAAATTGTTATTTTTCACGATTCCAGTAAGTCGTAAAGACAATACTTAGCCCCGATATTTCATGAGAGTTATGTCTTTGCAACCTAATGGCCCTAAGTATTCGTTTTATAGAAAAAACACAACACCTACCTCTTCAGGTTGGAAGGGCCATTCCCCCTGGCAAGGGAAATGGTTGTTTTTTAATTATTTATTTATAGTAAGTTGACCCATAAACAAAAAAAACAATTTTGATTTTTATTGGTAAAATTCGTTAATCTGTATCAGGTAGAAATGTTGTTTATAGTTGGGTTATGCATCCACAGTGGCAGGCAGAGAGACATTTTCATGCCGATGATATAAAAATGATAAGAAAGTAGACACTATCTTGGTAAGGAGATGTCTTATTTTTTAACGGATTAAATTAAAATGGGAAAAACAATAAACAATAAATTTACAGACCTCACCTGGGATGATTTACGGCAGTGGTCTGGAGTCAAAATTCTTAATCGTGGAAAATCTTATATCAAGAAAGTTTCCGATCTTGCAGTAACTGCAGACGACGAATGGGTTGCCTGGGTATCAGGGACTGAAGATTATGCCACCAGAGTACTAAAAAGCGATGATGGTGAGATTGACTGGTTTTGCACTTGTCCCTTTGATTGGGGCCCATGCAAACATGCAGTGGCTGTAATTCTTGCTGGTATAGAGCAGGTCAAAGCCGGGAAAAAAATCCCCTTGCTGGATGAAGAAAGTGAACTATACCTTTCCCTTTGGGAAGATTCAGATGACACTGGTTCGGATTACCCGGATGAAGATGATTTCGATACCGAAGCGCCTTGGGTTAGAGCTGAAAGTACGGTACCGAAAAAGCAGGATAATTCAAAGTTAAAAAATATACTCCAGGAGAAAAGCAGGAAAGACCTGCTGAGTTTATTACTTGACCTAGGCGCCCGCTATCCAGAAGTCAAACGCAGGATCATCGAAGATGATCAGCTCTCCAGTGGCCAGGTTAACAAGCTCGTCCGGGATCTGCGAAATGAAATCAAGAGAGTGACAGAAGAAGACGCTTGGTACAACCCATGGAAGAATGAGGGCAACCTGCCTGATTATTCCCACATCCAGGAGCAGATGACGGCTCTTTTGAATAATGAGCATTCTGACGCTGTTGTTGAGCTTGGCATGGAGTTATGGAAAAGAGGCAATGATCAGATAGCTCATTCACACGATGAGGGTGATACCGCCATAGAAATACAGGACTGCATGGAAATCGTGTTCAAGGCAGTTCCATCTTCATCAATGTCACCACCGGAACAACTACTCTGGATGATAGATATTTTTCTTGAAGATGAATATTCGCTCTGTGATTCGTGTGAAGAGGTTCTCGTGGGTAACGAACACACAAAAGAACATTGGCAGGAAGTTGGGGAAACGCTCCGGAA
>CAMYOP010000153.1 GCA_947260045.1 uncultured Desulfobulbaceae bacterium | reverse complement strand
TTCTGCAACTTTATAGCCAATGAAGGAGTGGCCGGCCCCGATAATTTCTTTTTCAACAGCCTCATCATTACTTTTTTCTTCTTCGAGCTTTATAAGTATTTCTGCATATTGTTCAGGGATGGTACAGGCCATTATCAGTTGACCCAGGTTTCGCAAAAGGCTGGATATGAAAATTTCTTCAGTATCTGCTCCCTTTACATTCTCTAAGATTAATTTGGCTGCAACTGCACCTGCAAAGGAGCGTTGCCAGAATTTTTCAAAGTTAAAGGCCTGTGATTTTTTTCCACCACGCATCGATAAAAAGGAAAAAGAAAGAACAAGGCTTCGTACGGCGTTTATTCCCAGGATTGATACAGCCTGGTTAATGGAACTTATCTGTTGGGGGAAGCTATAAAAAGCCGAATTGGAAACTTTGAGGATCTTAGTGGAGAGTGACACGTCTGTTGATACAAGGCTTGCAATGTCATTGAGCGTGGTATCTTCTTTAGCTGTGAGAATGAGCAATCTGGAGGCAACCGTGGGAAGTGTTGGCAGTTCAGCGGAATGCAAAACTTTATCCAGAACCTGCTGCACTTCTTTTTCCATTGTCTCACCTGTTAAAGATATATGTGGAACAAAAACAACGAGTCTCTACTTCTTTTTTACTACTAATATTTGTTTAATAAAAATTAAATCCTCTCTGTTGGCTGGGCAGCTCCATTTAAATTTGTTTCGCCAAGTGGTTACTTTGCTGGATTGGTTTGCTCAAAAGAACATTCATGGTTTGGATATGCATACTGATGGCCGCAGTAATTCTGAAAATGCATTTTTGCACCTACTGAGCATAAATAATCAGGAGTGAGTGGTACTTTCCCTCCACCGTCTGGTAAATCAAGGGCGTAAGTTGGTATAGCCATACCTGAAACATGACCGATAAGGCTTTGCATGAGAGAGATGCCTTTGTCAATTGAGGTGCGGAAATGACTTGTTCCTGCTGTCAGGTCTGCTTGAAAAAGATAATAGGGTTTTACCCTGATTTGTAATAGTCCACAGAGGAGTTCTCGCATAACTTCTGGTGAATCGTTTATTCCTCGCAAAAGAACCGATTGGTTGCCCAGTGGAATTCCTGCATCAGCAAGCCGTTTGCAGGCACGGCTTGACTCTTCTGTAATCTCTGCTGGATGATTGAAATGGGTGTTTATATAGAGAGGATGGTATTTTTTTAGCATTTTTACCAGGTGAGTGGTTATGCGCATTGGCAAAGTACACGGTATTCTAGTCCCTATGCGAATGACTTCAATGGACTTAATTTTTCGAAGTGCTCTCAGTATTTGTTCAAGTTTTGAATCTTCAAGCATTAACGGATCACCGCCAGAAACGAGCACTTCACGTATCTGATTATTTTGGCGCAGATAACGGATACCCTTACTAATAGTGTCGTCGTTAATAAGCATTTCTGCTTTTCCCACCTTACGTTTTCGGGTGCAAAAGCGGCAATACAGAGCACATTGGTTGGTAACCAGAAACAAGGCCCGATCGGGATACTTGTGAACGAGATTAGGAACAGGGCTCAGGTTTTCTTCTCCCAGGGGGTCAATCATCCCTTCTCTGTCTTGTAGTTCACGAATATCTGGAATTGCCTGCTTACGAAGCTCCTGGCCACTATTTTTCATGAGGTTGAGATAATAGCTGTTAATTCGCATGGGGTAGACGCGATGTACTTTATCCAGCTGTTCATTGTCACATGAAAGGTATGACGGGAGGTCTTTTGGATCGCTTATGGATTTTTTTATATAATTTTTCCAGCCAGCCATTGCTTGTCCTTACTTGGAAGTGCTACAAGGATTATGTAGGGAGAAAATACTCCCTCACTTATAACCGTCACAGGACTGTCTCGTCAACCGTTGCAGTGGACTGATTTTCAGGCTTTGTCAAAAAGCAGAATTCAGTCATGTCTGGCCTTTTTGTCGTAACAGGAGCAGGTGATGCTTATAATAGGCTTTTAAGGAAATTAACCTCGAAGGAGTTCAGGAAACATGGCAAAGCACTCTCCAATGTTCAAATATGACGAATTTGGCAACACCAAAGAAATTTTTGTCTACGACAGTGGCCAGGGCCTGCACGGTGACACTTTTGTCAATAAAGGGACAGCGTATACCGAGGAGGAGCGCGCCAAACTTGGCCTCACTGGTATGTACCCTCCATCAGTTCGTTCCCTTGATCGGCAAGTTTATAATAGTTCTTTAAAAGTAGATGATAAAGAAACAGACATAGAACGATTTATATATATTCGTTCCCTTTTTGATCGAAATGTAACCCTGGCTCACGCTCTTATTCAAAGTGATATCGCCAGGTATATGTCAATTATTTATACGCCGACAGTTGGACTTGCCTGCCAGCATTATTCCTCAATGTTCAGATCTGCAAATGGTCTTCATTTTTATCCTGGTAATATCGATCATGCAGAGGATGTTCTCAGGCGTTATCAATATCGTGATATCAGAGTTGCAGTTGTGACTGATAATCAAGGAATTTTGGGGATTGGAGACCAGGGAGCTGGTGGAATTGCCATATGCCTTGGCAAGCTTATGTTGTACACGCAGGGGGCTGGAATTGCTCCTTGGCATTGCCTGCCGATTTCACTGGATGTTGGTACCAATAACGAAGATTTATTAACCGATGATGAATATCTGGGCTGGCGCCATAAACGTCTTAGAGGTGATGAGTACATAGATTTTCTGCAACGCTTTGCCCGCGCTTTCCGAAATGTTTTTCCAAATGCGCTTTGTCAGTGGGAGGACTTTTCCAAGCAGAATGCCTTTGCAATTCGTGATTCTTACCTGCATGATCTGATTTCCTTTAACGATGATATTCAGGGAACAGGTTCTGTGGCTCTGGCTGGCATTTTGTCGGCAATGAAAATTAAGCATGAAAAGCTCCAGGATCAGGTATTCCTGATCCACGGTGCTGGAGCCGGTGGAGTTGGGATTGCCGAGCAGATTGAGACCGCTCTGTGCGAGGAAGGTTTAAGTCAGCTTGACGCAAGGGCAAAAATTCTTACCCTGGATTCCCGTGGTTTGGTTACAACTGATCGAAGTTTAGATCCTTATAAGGAAAAATATGCCAAAAATCCTGCTGAGCTCAGCTGGCTGCAAAATGAAGAAGACCTGACCTTGGAAAATGTTGTGGAAAAAGGGGGCGTTACTACCCTGATTGGCACATCAGGCCAGCGCGGTTGTTTCCATAAGGATGTCATTATGTCAGTAATGAAACATACTGACAGGCCAATTGTCATGCCTCTTTCAAACCCAACTGATATGGCAGAAGCTATTCCTTGGGATTTATACAGATGGACAGAGGGGAAGGTTCTTATAGGGACTGGTTCACCTTTTCCAGATGTTGATTACGATGGCAAAAAATACAGGATCGGCCAATGTAACAACGTCTTTGTCTTTCCTGGCGTTGGCTTGGGAGCATTGGCATCTGGTGCACGCGAGGTTAAACCAGAATTTTTTACAGCTGCAGCTCGTGCTGTGTCAAATTACGTAACTCCTGATGAGCTGAAAAAAGGAGCCTTGGTCCCAGATGTGACTGCTTTGAGAGATGTAACCTTGAAGGTGGCACATGCTGTTGGTTGTGCCGCCATTAATTTAAAAGTAAGCAGACCGTGTGCTTTTTCTTCTTTTCAACACCAGAACGACCCTGCCCGCTTGAAGGAGCTTATACGGAAAATGCGTTGGGAGCCCGATTATCTACCGCTTGTTGCCATGTGATCAGATAGAATAGAGAACCTGTATACGTTTAGCGTTGCATTGAATGGTGGTATCCTTTAAGTGAGGACAAGTGGTAGGGAAAGTACAGTTATGAATTGTTTAGATAAATGTATTGTCGGTATAATTACTCTTGCAGGATTTGTGCTCGGACTAAATGGTGCAGTAGTAAATGCTGCACCCATTGAAATCAGGCTTGCTCATTCGGTAGCAGCAGATACTCTCAAAGGCCGTGCGGTTAATCTATTGGCTAAACGCGTTGCCCAGAGTCTTGATGGTAAAGTTGTTATCAAGGTTTTTTCTAAGGGAGAGCTGTATACAGAGAAAAATGTATTACAAGCATTGCGTAATGGTAGGCTTGAAATGGCGGTACCATCACTTGCAAAATTTGTTCGCTGGACCCCGGAGTTCCAGGTTTTTTCTCTACCCTATATGTTTAAGTCAAGAGCAGTTCTGCACCAGGTGATTGATGGTGAAATTGGTGCAAAAATTCTCCAAAAGCTGGAAAGAGATAAAATGATGGGCCTTGCTGTTTGGGACAATGGCTTCAAGCACTTTACTAACAATACAAAAGAAATTAAAAACCCGAAAGATATGGAAGATCTCGTTTTTCGCATAATGCTGTCACGGGTTCTTGAGGCTCAGTTCAAAGCGGTAGGGGCAGTGCCGATGATCATCCCTTTTAACAGGGTCAAGGCTGCCTTGAAAAATGGTGAGGTTGATGGTCAGGAGTCCACCTGGTCAAGTTTTTATTCTTCAGGTTCTGCTGACTTGCAAAAGTATATAACAGAGACAAATCATGGGTATCTCGGTTATCTGTTGGTCACAAATCGACAATTCTGGTTGAACCTTCCTACTGATATTCGTACTGAACTAGAAGCAATTATTAAGGAAGTCACACTCTGGGCTCGCCAGCAAAGTCTTGAGTTAAATCAGCAGTACAGACAAAAGCTTCTTGATGACAAGCGAGTGCATATAACAGAATTGTCGCAGGAGCAATTAGCTGTATTCAAGAAAGCTTTTGAGCCTGTCCGCCTGGACTATATAAACTTTATCGGGCGCGATATTTATGATGGGGTTGAGGCTCTAAACAATTCGAATTAGCGTAAAGGGTTTTATGAAGAGGTACCGTCATTCTTTTTCATCCAAAGGGGCGGTCATTTGTCCCTGTCTCAAGTTTTTTAATTCAAAATTTCACCAAAAGTATATCATTTCCAACTCTCTAACCTGATACCATTTTTTTCACACCTTGCTGAAGTTGAGAATATGTATTAGTTTATATTTTATAATCTGAGCATATACTCATATACTAGGAGGTTTTATGGAGGACCAGCAGCAAGCAAACATAGATGACCTGTGTCGTTGTCGCTGCATACATGAAGATCGGGTGAGTCTTGCCAGAAAAAGCGCATTATCCGATACAGAAAACAGTCATTTGTCTCATTTTTTCAAAGCCTTGGGTGATCCAAGTCGTCTACAGATTCTTTGGGCTCTTGAAAAAGGCGAGATGTGTGTTTGTGATCTAGCCGCATTTATCGGTATCAGTGAGTCTGCCGTGAGTCATCAACTACGACTTTTGAGACAATTGCAAATAGTGGTAAACAGGCGTGATGGAGCAGTTTTGTATTACAGATTAAATAACGGGTATGTCTCCAGTTTACTGCAGGATACTCTGAAAAATTTAAACAGGTAATTATATGGATACCCTTCTCTCCTTTGGCTGGGAAATTGTGCAATCCTCGTGGCATCTTTACCTTGAAGCAGCGATATATATATTGTTCGGGCTTGGTGTAGGCGGCATGTTGAAAGTCTTTCTTTCGCCCACCTACGTAGCAAACCATCTTGGTTCAGGGCGCTTTACCTCTGTACTAAAGGCCTCGTTACTGGGCATTCCAATTCCGCTGTGATCTTGCGGAGTGCTGCCGGCGGCAGCAACGCTCAAAAAGCAGGGTGCAAATAATGGTGCGACCGCTGCCTTTCTCATCTCTACTCCAGAATCAGGAGTGGATTCAATTTCCATTACCTGGGCACTGCTTGATCCAATTATGACCATTGCCAGGCCTGTTGCCGCCTTTCTTTCTGCCATGGTCGCTGGAATGTCTGAGAATTTAGTCAATCCTCCTGATAGAAAACAGAAAGTAACAATAGATTTAAGTTGTCAGGTTGATCAATGTTGCGATGGTGAAGAATGTCCCTCTGATGTTCATAGTCATCACCACGGAATACTAATAAAAATATATAAAGGCATGCACCATGCAGCCTTCAGTCTCTGGGCCGAACTTGTTGGCTGGTTTTTTATTGGAATTATCCTTGCTGGCTTTATCACCGTTATAATACCAGACGATTTTATCAGTCAGTATCTGGGGGGAGGGTTTTTATCGATGATATTGATGCTTGCCATTGGTATCCCTATCTATATCTGTGCAACCGCTTCAACTCCAATTGCAGCAGCATTTATATTAAAAGGTGTCAGTCCTGGTGCGGCCCTGGTTTTTCTCTTGGTTGGGCCAGCAACCAACGTGACATCCATGTCGGTTTTAATTGGTTTACTTGGCAAACGGGCAACAGCGCTTTACCTTGTCTCAATTAGCGTAGTCAGTGTGCTGTGCGGGCTGGTTGTGGATGCGATTTATATAGCCATGGCAATATCACCAGTTGCCATCGTAGGGCAGGCCCAGGAACTGATTCCATTCTGGTTGAAATTTACAGGCGGTATTGTGCTACTGGCTCTTTCTATACAGCCACTCTATAGAATTATTAGGGGATTTTTTGCCAAAGATGGAGATAACTGTGGGTGTTGTGAAGATCATGATGATCATCTCCAAGGGCATCAGCATATAATTCCAACGCATACTATTTCCCACATGGGACATAATAAAAAGTGAGTATATGAGGATTTGTGAGGAAGGATATAAAACCGATACAGTTGACGAAATGGTTGGCTGCTTAAAGGTAGAGTTAAAAGCTACTGCCGATTTAATATGTTTAAAATAAACAATTGAGCCTTTGG
>CAMYOP010000152.1 GCA_947260045.1 uncultured Desulfobulbaceae bacterium | reverse complement strand
ATAGGTGATGGGCATTGGCATGAGAACTTTTGTTTCATTACAAGCATAGCCAAACATCAAGCCTTGATCACCAGCTCCCTGATCAAGATCGACACCAGTGCCTTCATCAACCCCCTGAGCAATATCAACGGATTGTTTGTCTATTGATGTCAGAACAGAGCACGACTGCCAGTCAAAGCCCATATCTGAAGAATTATAACCAATACTACGAATGGTATTCCTGACAATTTCAGGCATATCCACATAGGCAGAGGTTGTTATTTCACCGGCAATCATAGCCAGTCCTGTTGTGACTAAACTTTCACAAGCCACTCGGGCAGTTGGATCCTGTTCCAGTATGGCGTCAAGCACCGCATCTGAAATCTGATCGGCAACTTTGTCCGGGTGACCTTCGGATACTGATTCTGAAGTAAAAAGATGAGTTGACATTTGATGCTCCTTGCGAATCTAATGAGAGGTTAATGATTCAGCGTTAAAAAGTATAGTGTTAATACGAGTGTTATTTCGGCAAGTTATCACATGATGGCTTATTCAAGACTGGCATACGCGTCGGCTTTACCGCTCCCCTTCCAGCCAGCCTCACGTATCTGCCTGACAAAACGGAGAGAAATATCCCATTTATTGAGGGGGCTTATCAGGTAAAAACCATCGATAAAGGAACCGATCTCTTCTACAAGTGTATGGGTATAGTCCAGGGCTGCTTTTCTTTGATCAGCAACATCCTCAAATTTTGCAAGTTGTCTGCGCAACATTTCCGGTACTGAGATACCAGGCACCTCATTATGTAAAAACTCGGCATTACGAGAAGAGATCAATGGAAAAATCCCTGGAAAAATGAGAATATCGACGTTTTTCGTTTTTTCCAGCATCTGTTCAACAACTTCTTTTGAAAACAAAGGTTGGGTCATTGCAAAACGAGCACCAAAGCCTACTTTTCGTTCCAGACGATTTATCTGGGTTGTTGGATTTTCCGGCCTGAAACTAAAAGCTGCGCCAATGGAAAAATTTGTTTGTTTTTTAATAGATCTGCCAGCCTGGTTATGACCTCGATTGAGCTGGCTAAGCATCCGTAAAAGGCCATACGAGCGCATGTCAAAAACACCGCTTACTCCTGGTTGATCGGTGGAACTGGCGGAATCTCCACTTACTGCCAGAACAGCCTCTATTCCAAGGAGATGGGCCTCCATCATTCTGGATTGGAGCCCAAGAGCATTAATATCTCTACCAGTCTGGTGAATGATGGTCTGAATGCCAGTCTCTTGCCTTATGCGGGCAGCCATTCCTAAATTTCCGGTTCTTAAAATGGCCAGGGGATTTTCACCCAGAGAAACTGCATCAACACCTGCTGCTGTCAATTCCTGGGCACCTTTCAAGACTCCATCCACGTCTAGATGAGTAGGAGGGTCAAGCTCAACAACTATCGGCAGGCGACCAGACTGCAGGGTGCTTAGAAAACCACCGGGTTTTGTAGAAGAACTTTTAGCCTCAACCTCTTCCTCTACTGTCTGGATGCGCGCACCGCGTATTCTTACAGGCTTTATTTTCAGCGTTGAGCGAAACTCCTGGATATGATCAGGTGTGGTCCCACAACAGCCACCAATTAAGCGAACTCCATACTTAACCATTTCACTTGACCTGGCAGCCATATAAGAAGGCTGGGCAGGGTAAATCATCCTATGCCCGACCATCTCTGGCATACCGGCATTGGGGAATGCAGATAAAGGAACGCCTTCCTCAGCTGTAATGCTCATCTTTTCAATGGCCATAACCATTGCATCAATTCCCCGACCACAATTTGTACCAACAACGGTTGCACCAGCGGCAGCCATTTTTCGTCCACAACTTAAGGCATCCGCTCCACGTACAGTCGTTCCACGTGCAGGAAATACCATTTGGGCTATAAGGGGAAGATCAGGAACAGCTTGCCTGGCAATTTCTATAGCAAGCAGTATTTCGGTCAGACTGGAAAAGGTTTCCAGGATAATCAAATCGACCCCACCTTCAGCAAGACCAGTCATCTGGGTGGCAAAAGCATCTCTGATTTCCTGCTGACTGACATCTTCCTCTTCTAACGGAAAATCAATACCGCAGGGACCAACTGAACCGGCAACATAGACTTGATGACCAGCGGCTTTTACCGCAATTGCTGCACCCGCACGGTTTATTTCAAAAACTTGTTCATCTGCCCCTACCTCAAGCAGTTTAAAGCGATTAGCACCAAAGGTATTGGTTTCAATTAATTGACTGCCAGCGCGTATGTACTCTTCATGAGCACTAAAAATAAGCTCAGGGGCCTGAACATTGAGCAAATCAAGATTTTTTTCACGTTCCACGCCCTTTTCGTAGAGATAGGTGCCCAGGGCGCCATCTGCTAAAATTACATGATTACGAACATATTCTGAAAAATCAGGCTTCATGACAATACTTTTGTTTACTTGAATAAAAACTATGACACGTCACCTTGTGCTTCATCTGTAAAAAAAAAGTCAATTCATAACCTCAAAGTTGCTGACTGTTTGTTTCCAACAGCCACCAGGAACAAGCAGCAGATCCAGGCCACTCTTCCCAAGAGTATAATTAATCATTTTATTCTGGTATTTTAAATGATACCAAACGTAAATAGTCGAGAGGGAAACCCATTTTCACTGAATCATTAAAAAAGAAGGCAAATAGTTACTCCACAAACTTTGCAAACCCAAAAAATAAACTCTTATAAGTACAAAAAACTTCGATCAAATTCAACAAAAATAGCTCTTCACCCCAAAATGTCTTGCAAATAATATAATTCTATTCCAGGGCAACTATGCTTCCTGTATACTGACAAAAAATGTATCAGCTTTAAGATGGTCAGATACAGCCCTTAAACCTCCAGCTCAGCGGACTTAGTATTTGAAAAAAATTAAATTATCCCTGGTCTTTATATGGACCATATTAATTATTGCCCTGATCAGTCGAGAATACCTCATTGAGGAATTTACCGATACAGAGGCACTGGTGGTTGAAAAAGCAAGACAGGAACATTATTACGGTGTCTGGTTCAAAGAAAAACGTATTGGCTATGTTTTTGAGGAACTGTCTCCTGGTCCAAATAATACATTTTCTCTAAAGCAGCAGGCTCTTTTCAACCTCACTGTTCTTGATTCCACCCAAACTGTCAAAATGTTCCTGGAAGCACGTCTTGACGAGTCACTTGGACTTCATGACTTTTCCTTTCGCTTTCACTCGCCTTTTTATAAAATGGAAGCCACTGGCAAGGTTGCAGGAAAACAAATCTCTTACACGCTGGATACTGGTCGGTCGACCATTAAAGATCAGCTGACGCTCTCTCAAACTCCGCGACTTGCAACCAATAGCCGACTGTACCTCCTGAAAAAATTATCCGAAAAAGGAGATAAAATAAAAACGTCTTCTTTTGATCCTGTTTCACTCACGGGTCAGGAGTCAATCATTGAGTATCTGGGTAAAGAAAAAGTTCTGATCCAGAGCCGGGTTTATAACCTTCATCATTTTGCCAAAACCTTTTCCGGAGTGCGAATAAACTTCTGGCTTAACGATGAGGGAAAAGTAATCAAAGAACAATCAGCTGCAGGCTTTGAATTCTTAGCCGAAGCCAAATCTAAAGCTCTCGACATCGCAAGCGATACAAGCGAACTGCTCAGCGCCGTTGCTGTCCACTTCACTGGAAGCATTCCGGAAAAAAATGCCACGTCAGCCATATACCAGTTGACCTTACCCGAAGACATTGAATTCGATCTTATTGGAGGACGCCAGAGCCTTGACCAAAATTTCCTGACAATCAGGCGCGAACAATTTTCTGCCCTAACGACAAAGGTCCAGCATAATAATTTCTGTCAAGATGATAAGCATTTGCTACCAAGTCCTTATATACAGGCAAAACATCCGGATATACAAACTCTTGCCGGAAAAATCATAGGATCAGAAACAGACCGTTTGCAACAAGTAAAGCTCCTGTCAAAATGGCTCTTCCACAACCTTGAAAAACGCCCGGTAATAGGCCTGCCGGACGCACTTACAACTCTGCACACTAAAAAAGGAGATTGTAATGAACACGCAGCCTTATTTGCTGCGCTTGCCAGAAGTCTTGACATACCAACATCAATTGCGACTGGAGTCACGCTCCATCGCGGTGCTTTTTATTATCATGCCTGGAATGAAACATGTATAAATGGAACTCGCCTTAGTGTTGACACCACGCTCAACCAAGTCCCTGCTGACTTGACTCATATCAGAATTGCCAGTGGCGAAATGGATCAGCAGATAAAAATTGGAGCCCTGATCGGCACCATGCAAATTGCAATACTAAATGATGAATCAAGGAGTGAAGAACCAAGTTCCCACTAACAAACGTTGCGCAGCAAAAAGGTCCTTGTCCCCCAAGAAGTATGAACAGAGACGAGATACTATTTATGAGCTATATAACAATACAGAACCTTACAAAAAAATTTGGAAAATACACAGCTGTTGATGCACTTGACCTGAAGGTCGAATCAGGAGAGATATTTGGCTTTCTCGGCCCAAACGGGGCAGGCAAAACAACGACAATTAAAATGATAGCAGGCCTTTTAAAGCCAGATGAGGGTGAAGTTGCCATCGGTGGTCATATGCTTTCAAAAGAACCTTTAATCTGCAAAAAAATAACCGGTTATATTCCGGACAGGCCCTGGTTATTTGAAAAACTAAGCGGGATGGAGTACCTCCAGTTTATAGCAAGCCTCTATGCTGTACCAGAAACAGAGTTTCTTCCCCAAGCAAGCAAGCATTTGGAGTATTTCGACCTGATTGACTGGAAAAACAACCTCATTGAATCTTATTCCCATGGCATGCGGCAAAAACTTATCAT
This sequence comes from uncultured Desulfobulbaceae bacterium, assembly GCA_947260045.1. Taxonomy (GTDB): domain Bacteria; phylum Desulfobacterota; class Desulfobulbia; order Desulfobulbales; family Desulfobulbaceae; genus CAMYOP01. Next base: position 1,931 of record CAMYOP010000152.1, on the reverse strand, counting down.
GACATCTGTATTTATGCTGCAGCAGCCCTTTCTGATTATCGATGAACCCATGGTAGGTCTTGATCCAAAATCGGCTAAAATTGTTAAAGAGCTTTTTAAACAGAGGGCCCGAGAAGGCACAACTATTTTTCTCTCTACCCATTCTCTGGAAATTGCCGAAGAACTCTGTAATCGTATAGGAATAATAAAAGAAGGAAAACTACGCATAACCGGTGACATGGAGAGCCTTCGCAGAGAAGCTGGCAAAGACAGATCGGGTCAACTTGAGGATATTTTTCTTGAACTGACCGGGGCATGGGAACTCCAACAGGTAATAGCAGTTCTTCAAAAAAAATGACCTCTCTTTTCTTACCCTTCAAATACAGCCTCCGAAACCGTTTTATCCCAAATGGACGGATTTCCGGCCGTACTCTTACCCTGACCATCTTAGGTTTAGCCCTCTTTACAGGTCTTTACCTCATAAGCATTCGGGTTATTGGATATTTTTACAATCAAAGTGATCTAGGCGTGATACTCAGCTTAAAGATTTTCCAGATGTCCTGGTTAATTATGTTCAGCATGCTCATTTTTTCCAGCATGGTGTCTGGAGTCTCTGCCCTGTTTTTATCACAAGACAATGAAATATATTTCAGTGCCCCTGTAAAAGTCGGCAATCTCTACGTTATGCGCTATTTCACCACAACGCTCTATACATCCTGGATGATGATTGTTTTTTCTCTCCCTGTTTATGGAGCCTATGGTGTCATCTTTCAGGCCGGCTTCATGTACTGGCCCCTTCTTTTTCTCACAGTAACAGCTACAGCTCTGACCGCATCAGGTATAGGCCTGGGCACAACCGTTATTCTCGTGAACCTGTTCCCCGCAAAACGGACCAAAGATATAGTCTTTTACCTCTCACTTCTTTTTGGCATTTTACTCTATATGGTATTCCGCCTCATTCGGCCGGAAGAGCTTGCAGACCCAGAACGTTTCCCCGATTTCATTGAATACCTTTCGTCTATGTCCACGCCCGCAGCTCCTCTTCTCCCACCAGGCTGGGCAGCTAATACTCTGACCTATTACCTGCAAGATGGTCGCATTGACGTTCTACTGCTCGCCATTCTATGCATCACCCCTTTTATCTGTTTATTCCTTGGTGAATGGATAATGGAGCGCATGTTTTTCTCTGGTTTTTCAAAAGCACAAGAGTCATTTGGTGGCTCCCGTACTTTTCGTGAAATAAAGTACCGTCCTTCATTTATGCTCTGGCTTTTCAGAAAAGAAATTAAAACATTTCTACGTGATTCAACAGAATGGTCCCAACTCTTCCTGATAGGCGCCCTTATAGTTGTCTATCTTTACAACTTCAAAGTATTGCCACTGGACAGATCCCCCATGCCAGTTGATTATATTACCAATCTTATCGGCTATGCAAACATCGGCCTTACAGGGTTTATGATTGCTTCGCTCAGCGCGCGCTTTGTCTATCCATCAATTAGTGCAGAAGGAGGCGGCTTTGATTTTATCCACAGTTCCCCAGTACCCCTTTATAAATACATTCTCTACAAATACCTTTTCTACGTCGTTCCTTTTACAATCCTTACCCTGATATTACTTGTGGCAAGCAATAAAATGCTGCATATTGAGGGGCCCATGCTTTGGATTTCTGTTGTTACGGGTCTTATTATAACCTGGACAGTTGTGGCAATGGCACTAGGGTTTGGTGCCATTTATGCTGATTTCAAAATGGAGAGCCGAGCGGCCATGTTGGGTGGTTTTGGCGCGATTTCCTTTCTGTTTTCCGCCTTAACCTTTGAATTGCTTTTGATATTATTAGGTGCTGAGCCTGCATACAGACTCGTCCGCACCTGGATTAAAAGTTCTGAAATTTTACCAGGCGACCTTCTCATACCAGGTGCAGTTCTTCTTTCAATGGCGGCAGGAGCTTTAAC
>CAMYOP010000151.1 GCA_947260045.1 uncultured Desulfobulbaceae bacterium | reverse complement strand
GGCCTTGGACTGCGAAAACCGAACCACATTGCTCCCGCATCCAAAGTATCCGCGTTATCGAAAAAGACGGAGGTTATTGATCAATTGTTTCGTTTTGATAAAATCCCGAAAAGTATGGATAAATTCGATGCACAAAAAGTCAATGAATACAATAAAAGCTATCAACAATGCCAAGATATTCATTATCATCGCATCGAAATGAACGTTCAACGTTTAAAAGACATCATGCATCCAATTCCATTTATTTTCTCTTCGGACATGACGCAGAGGGATATTCTGAAGAAAATCGATGAGAAATTATTAATGGATTTCAATGCGATCGCTGATGATAAGGATAAAGCGCGGATACGATCGTTGGCAGTATTGCCGACCATTTACAATACCGTTTAAAACCTTATAAACTTGATACTGCCTCTGGATTATCAGCCTATACAGAGACTAAAAAGGTGTATACGGTTACTGTTCCGTGAGTTTATTGTGTAAAGGTAGGGGGGAGGTTGCGTGTAGGAGTTCAGATTTGATCTGGACTTCTACTATTGATTTATTGCCAGGGACGAAATCCTATATTGAGATTATTTCTAGATCCTATTCTTCTCCAGATTTCTCAATTAAAGCAAAAAATTATTGTTTGGCCAATGTGAATAACCATTGCGTCCCCTGATTTTCTTCTTTACTCTTAATAGTTCAGCTAATTCTGATCGATATCATTTGTTGAGCACCAATACTAGATAACTGTACGAACAAGGATATTCTTTTTACATGGGTGAAACACGTTATATACTTGCAGGAAGTCTGATTGACGGTAGCGGTACTGATGTGCGCAGGAATATCTACCTTGCAGTAAATGATGGAATCATCGTCGAAGTCGGTCCCGCAGAAAATCTCCCTTCAAGTAACCAGGCTCTGATAGATGATTTATCGCACTGTGTTATTTTGCCTCCGCTTGTTGACTGCTCCATTTCTTTGTCATCTTCCTCCTCCATTGATAAACCAGTCCAAATTCCTATAGAAGAGACCAGTCTTGAGAAAAAGAAAACCAGCCTGACACGGCATATTCATTACTGCCACTTACATGGGGTAATGGGAGTTGCAGACAGTGGTGATTTTTCAGATCTCCTCAAGTCTCACCAAAATGATACAGTACAGGAACAACCATTAGACATCCGAACCTCGGGAAGACCCTGTCAAAGCATTGAGGATTTTGCAGATCGCAAAACCGCAGACCTTGATTATTTCAAAATTGCTTATTCAGAAAACATTGGAGACGATGACGGCCCAGACCTCCAAATAAGCAGTGAATCTTTGAACCATGTGCTCCAGGAAAAAGGAGGAAAGAAGGTCGTTGTGATTGCCAATGGTGAGAAACAGGTTCAAGAAGCACTTGCAGCAGGATGCGATGCAATTGAACAGGGCTATGGCATGGGAGAGGAAAATCTCAAAAAAATGGCTGAGATGAATGTACTTTGGATACCGAGTGTCATTCGAGCCAAAAACGGACTGGATGGAGCAAGTGCGGGAGGCAGTGTGTGCTGTCGCTTTTCCCAGCGTTACGTCGCACCAGGCAAGCCTATCCCTGGAGCAGAGGCCTTTTGGAAAAAGGTGCTCGCCGAACAGTTACATCAACTTCGTTTAGCCAAAAAAGTGGGAGTAAGGGTGGCTGTAGGAACTGGCGCTGGGAGCATTGGAATTCTCCACGGCGAATCAATGGTAGAAGAGATGAAACTTTTCATCAAAGCAGGCTACTCACTGGCAGAGACCGTCCACTTTGCCTCAGCTGTTGGAGCAAGGTTCTTCAACCTGCAAAATTCAGGAACACTCTCAGTCAATCGGAAAGCCACCTTCCTGATCACCAGAGGCACTCCACAACAACTCCCAAGAAAACTTGCCTACCTGGAAGGTATTTATGTTGAGGGAGAACTGAGCAGCAGCTACAGTAAAAATCCTACGAGAACTGCCTGATAACTGTACGGTACAAAATAGTTTCTTAAAAAAAAGCGTTCCCGGATTTTCTTTTGTTGATCCTTAATTCTAAAATCATCTATTTTAGTGCATAAAACAGTTGTTTGTGTCATTTTTTATTTTTATGTATCAGCCTGTTGGCTTGATTCGAAAAGTAAGTAGTAAGGGCGTATTTCTAGAATAGAAGGACAACCAGCTTTAAAGAGCCACTTTTTAAAAAAGTGATGATTTACGCTTACGGGTTCTGCCTGTCATCATGCCGATTATCCAGCCAACGAATAAGACAAGGCCTCCTGCTGAAAACCATTTGAGAGCAGTATTTTTTCTGAGATCTCTGTTTTCCTGTTCAAGAGCAATCAGGGTTTGCCGGACTTCCTGGATTTCCTGGTTGGTGGCAGCCATATCTTTTTTAATCTTCATAACATCGGCTGTATCCTGCTGCAGGGTCTTGAATTTCTGTTGGAGCTCATCTCTTTCTTTCTGGCAGATTTCAAGGGCCTTATCACTTTGGGAGAATGCTGTTGTGATCTGATTTAATTTATCATTGAGTTCTGTATTTTTTTTCTCGAGCAACTCGTTTTTATCTTCAAGATCAATAACAAATTTAACAAGTGGTTTGTCAGGGCTCAGGTATCGTTTGAGCATCCAACCCTCAGTACCACCTTCAGTAAGGATACGAGCCCAGGGTGCGTCCTCTTCAAGCAGTTCCACCTTGACTCCATCTGGTACGATGGAAAGAATTTTGTATTCATTGCCCTGGCCTGACCTTATTGGTACCTCTGCACTTGGTTTTACATACAGTATTTCGCAAAAACCGTTTGAGGAGGCGGTGAAAATCAGGAAGCAAGAGACAAGTAAGATGGTGAGATGGCTGGGACCAGATTTTTTGGATTGGTGTTGAGTGAACATTATGAAAATATCTCCTTTCCAAACGACAGGTATCTAAAATGTGTTTTTATAATTACAGTGGTAAAGTATTCACTAATGTATGATCCTACCAAATAAAGAAATATTGATCAGGGTGAATCTTAATAAAATACCTCTATATCTTAGAAAAACAATTCTTAATTCGGTATTATGGAAGGAAAAATAAAGAAGCAGGAAAGCTTAAAAGGAGAAGGATGAATGAAAAACAGTAGTATGAGGAGTGTTTGTCCTGTTATAGAATCCTGTTGCAGTTCAATCTGAATTGCTTATCTTTTCAACTGTTTACAGCTGTATAAGCTGGGCAACTTTCTACATATTTTCCAATGTTTCTATGTTTCATAATATTGTCTAATTCCTGGTTGGAAAGAGGCAATTTATTCATTTTTATGACATAGACGATGCAGTCTGCGCAAATGGAGATGGCACTTTGTTTTGTTCCTAATTTTTCAGCAATATCCCAACAAGGAATGTCAGGGTATTTTCTCGCTGGGCAATCCTCGGTACCACTGCATTGCATAATATCCCAACATGACATTTCTTTAAACGGAGACATCATAACCCCTCCTTGTTATGGATCAGCTTGTAGACTCAGAAAGGGAGCTTTTCAGAGCCCTTCTATATCAATGCTAATAATAATTTTTATCAGTATTAATAGCATGTTGATGTAGTATTCTTCTAATAATCGGGTGGATATGTCAAGGAGAAAAAGAGCTCACTTTGAGGCATTTATTGGCTTATGCGTGGAAACGTCTGCAGGGCAGGAAATGTTAAGGATTGAATAATTGGAGGAGGGCAGATTTGGTTCTTCTGTTACATCTCATAATATCTTTTCATCATTTCTTCTCCGAGTTTTTGCAATGCAGCCACTGTCTCCGAACAATCTTCAAGGGTGTTAATGGCAACGCTCTCCGGGTCAACTTCAGGACCATGAATTGATTTTAACCATGAGTGCTGGCACTGGTTGGACTTGCATTGAAGGCAGGGAACATTCCCTTTTATTGAAATTCCTCCAACATATTTCATTTTTTCTGCGAGCATATAATTGCGTATGGCATCCAGGCCATTTTCGCAGGCAGGAGACATGTTTTCAGCAAGTGGGGTCTCGACGCAGGTGACAATGGCAACGCCAGGTTTCCCAGTCATCAGGCCATGGCGATGTCGCAAAGGATACAAGCGTTCAAGAAAGATTTTTGTGCGGCTGTCCAGGGAGGAATAGGGAGTAAAACCACCTATAACGATGGCGTCAGCTTTGTATGCTTTGTCAGCAAGCATTGTTCCGTCATCAGGAAGAATACAGGAATTACTTTCAATGCAACTCAGGCAAGCATCACAGGGGTTGATTGAATAATCGCTTAATTTGATGAATTCTGTTTTTCGTGCACCTGTTGCTTCTAAAACTATTTTAACTGCCCGATCAGTATTGCTGTTTTTTATGGGCGAACCTGAAACACCAAGAATTTTCATTTTTTCTCCGTTAATTATTATAAATGCGTGTTAACAGTTAAGATCAGTTGGCAGATTGTCAATGCGACATTTAAAGAGTTTTTTGCGTAAGGTTTATTTGGAAAAGTACCGAAAAGAATAGAAGATAATATCAGCAGGAATGCGCTAAATTTTTACATGGAGGTAATAATTTTTTCAAAGAGACAGGTTTATTATGAAAATTGCTGCTTCAATGGTGAACACAAAAAGTATCAGAAATTATAAGGAAATAAATAAATTAGAAATTGGTTTTTCGCTATCTGGAGCTCAAAACAGTAACAGTATTAACGACCCCTTTAACTTTTCCACACGTTTTAATTCCCTGAAAGAAGATATTCTCACAAATAAGCAAGAAACAAGTAAGTCTAACACTGTGTCAGTTCCTGATAACCAGAAGAGCTTTCCTGATAGTGCTGGTAATACAGCAAAAACGTTCATGCAGGAAATGCTTCCAGGTCAAAATGTTTCCGTAAACACTCTTTCAGAGCAAAAAAGACAAAGCTTTCCCGGGATGAATGTTCGGAGACAGGTTGTAATAACAGCAAGAACCGTTCATGTCGAGCAGGAGGAAGTCTTTGTTACTTCCAGTGGTAAGGTTTTTACAGAGGATGGGAGATCTATAGGGTTCAATTTTGATCTGGCCATGAAACGATCCACAGAGATTGTGACTTCCTTGTCACAGATACGACCTGTAAGTTTTATGATGCCGTCTCGTTTACAGAAACTGATTTCCTTTTTGATCTTAACTGTGATGGTGCTTTACAGAGCTTTGCCAAACCAAGTTCCGGCTGTGGCTTTCTTGCCTTGGATGTAAATTCTGATGGCCAGATAAATGATGGTAGTGAATTATTTGGACCGACAAGTGGTCATGGTTTCCAGGAATTATCTGACCTGGATAGTGACGGAAATTTATGGATTGATGAAAATGACGCTATCTACGATAAGCTTCTCATCTGGAATCCTGAGACTGAAAATAGTCTCATCAGCATGCGTGAGGCAGGAGTTGGAGCAATATCCATCACCCATGCCAAGTCTCCATTTTTACTCGAAGATAGTGTTGGAAAGACACTTGGTCAGGTGAAAGAGAGTGGTATCTTTTTAAGCGAAGATGGTAATGTACGCTCAATTCAGGAAATAGATCTTGCGGTACGATCTGAAGATGCAGATGATTTTTCAACAGGCAATGAAAATAGGATGTTGGCAGGGGATATGTTTGATGCAGTAACATCCATGCGCCAACTCATTAGACTGCAGCAAGTGAAGGCGCGCTTGTATCTGCTGTCTCTCAGGTTAAGGCGGGAAAAAGCTGCTGAGGATCAATATGACAGGATTCTGCACGAGTTATGGCGACAAAATGACAATCTGTCTCTTGATCCAGCGAGCAATGAGAAGGTGGAAAAACAAATTCTCAGGCAAGCAACATTTCAGGATGTTTTAACGAATTTAACAGAAAGACAAGATAATCTGCTATCAAGCACTCCTTCAACCTTGATTGGTTAAATCACTGATATGTTAACCCTTTGCAGGGTAGGCGCTCTTGTAGAAAAATAAGAGCTGCTATTATTTTTCTTACATGTGCAGAAAAGTTGCATTCCGCCCCTTGAGTCTTGGCAACAGACTGTTTAATATACGAGGTTAAACAGGATAAAAAACACTTTCAAAATTTATCCCGAATTATTGGGATTTTATGAGGATAATATGGCCGAACTTACAGAAGCTGCGGAATCAAAACAACAGCTCGTTAATCTCAAGGGCAGAATGCTGGCCCTGAAGGAGCATCTTTGACTTACCTGGTAAGAAGGAAGATATAGACAGACTTGAAAAAATGACCTTGACTCCAGATTTTTGGAATGACCAAGGTAAGGCAAAAAAAATCCAAAAAGAATTGGGTCAGTTCCAGGATATTGTTAAGGTCTGGGAGAATAATTACTCTGAGATTGAAGAAGCAGAAATGCTTCTTGAGATGGCTCTGGAAGAAAAAGATAGTGAAATTCAGCAGGAAGTTGCCGAAAATCTAAGGAATTTACACTCGCGTATCAGTGTGGTTGAAGTAGAGTGTATGTTTAGCGGTGAGCATGATATGTCCAATGCTATGCTGGCTATTCATGCTGGAGCTGGTGGTACAGAAGCTCAGGACTGGGTTGATATGCTGATCCGTATGTATCTGCGCTGGGCTGAGGATAAAAAATTTAAGGCTGATATCTTAGACCTCCTGCCTGGCGATGATGCGGGAACTAAAAGTGCCACTATTCGTATCCAGGGACGCTATGCCTACGGCTATTTGCGCTCGGAAGTTGGGATTCATCGTCTGGTTCGTATATCACCATTTGATACCAGTGGCAGGCGGCATACCTCATTTGCCTCGGTTATGGTTTTGCCAGAACTTGATGATACCATAGTAATTGATATCGCCGATAAGGATCTGCGCATTGATACCTATAGGGCAAGTGGTGCTGGCGGACAGCATGTCAATAAAACGGATTCTGCAATCCGTATTACCCATCTGCCGTCTGGTATTGTAGTTCAATGCCAGAATGAAAGGTCCCAGCATCGTAATAAAGATATGGCTATGAAAATGCTGAGTGCCCGTCTTTATGAAAAACAGAAGGAAGAACAAGCCAAAGAACAGGAAAATATCCATGGTGATAAGATGGAGATTGGCTGGGGCAGCCAGATCAGGTCTTATGTATTACAGCCTTATCGGATGATAAAGGATCACCGTACTGACCAGGAAGATGGAAATGTAGATGCAGTACTGGATGGTCGGCTTGATCCCTTTATAAAAGCATTTTTACTGTGGCAGCCGAAATAAAAGAGTTTTTTTCAAATTTTGTAACAGGTTGAGACCTGCTCAAGCCTAAGGGGACCTGATAATTTCTTGTCCTGTATACCAGAATGTTTACATAAAATCTAACTTGTTGATGACTCCTTTAGATTATAGGGTCGAAAGTCCTGTAGTATCGACAGTAATTACCTTTTGAAAGATTCAGAAAAAAAATGTGCGAAATGCGGTAGCTGTACGGTGGTTTGTCCTGTATACCAGGCAACTGGGCACGAAGCACTAAGCGCGAGGGGTAAGCTCCATCTCCTTGATATTGTATCGTTTGCTCAAAATCCCTCTGCAAACTATCAGGATATTTTTGCAAATTGTCTTCTGTGTGGTGCCTGTGAAGAGATTTGTCCCCGTGGTATTACCACCCCTGATAAGATTATTGATGCACGGGAAAAATTTCCTGCTTTATACGGCAAGGGAGGTTTGAAGAAAACAATTGCCAGAAAGGCTCTTGTCCACCCAAATTTGCTGGACTGGCTGGTGCGAGCTGGTATTCAGTTAAAAGCACTTTCTTCCATTCCATCTGGCAGTGGACTTCGCTTGAAGCTTGGTCTGCTTGAAGATCGCAGTGACAGTGATTTTTTAGCTCTTGAGGATAATTCTGCATCAATTCCAGTTAAAACAAAGCAAATTTCTTTTTTTACAGGCTGCTTTGCCCGATATTTGCAACCTTCTATTATAAGAGCAACCCGTACCCTTTCAGCTAAAGCAGACGGTGCCGAGCTGGATGAACCGTCAACGCAGAAGTGTTGTGGACTCTCCGCTTGGTCTGCTGGGAAAAAAGAGGAAGCCAGGAAGCTTGCTCAAGCAAATATAGCTGCTTTTTCATCATGTGATGCACCAATCCTGACATCTTGCAGTTCCTGTTCAAGTCATCTGCGAAAGTATCCAGATCTTTTTAAAGGTGATCCTTACTGGCAAAAGCAAGCAGAAGCTTTTGCCGCACGAATTGTTGAATTTTCCGAATATTTTTCAGCAGTCACTGAGATCGAAACCTATTCCTCGTCACAAGCAGTTCAATTGTACTATCATGATCCATGTCATTTAAAATGGACTGAAAAAGGACGGGTTCAGGGAAGGAAGATTATTGATTCTATAAAAAATATTAGCCGAGTGGATGAGGGCAAATCTTTTTGTTGTGGACAGGGGGGATTGTTTCATCTTGGTTACCCAGAGGTATCAAACCGTATATTTCAGAAAAGTGCTGCGGCTGTTATGCAAAAAGAGCCAGACATGCTTATATCAACCTGTTCAGGATGTCTTATGCAATGGCAACTTGGTTTCGCTGCTGAAGATTCAAACGTTATTGTAGAGCATTTAGCACTTCTGCTTGTACGTTGCCTGCCTGAAGATAAGGGCTGAGTTTAAAAATCTCTTGATATATATGTAAAAAACCCTTGTTCTTACTGATTGATATTGCTAAGAATGATGGCCTATAAGGGAATTACGATTAATTCCGGAATGCCATGGCATGAGTATTCGACAAGAGATAGAGCAAAGAGAAGTCAAGCTGCTTTCACCATACGCCTGCTTGAGTAAAGATTCCAAGGGGCGCCTTCGTGATGAACCGGACTACTGCGATCTACGCACGGTTTTTCAGCGTGATCGTGATCGAGTTGTCCATTCCAAGACCTTTCGAAGACTCAAACATAAAACCCAGGTTTTCCTGGCTCCTGCTGGTGACCACTATCGCACGCGCTTGACCCATGTACTTGAGGTTTCGCAGATTGCCCGTACAATTGCGGTTTGTTTGCGTTTCAATGAATATCTTGTTGAAGCTATAGCACTGGCCCATGATTTAGGGCATACACCCTTTGGTCATGCTGGTGAATTTAGCTTAAATCAGTTGCACCCTACGGGATTTGTTCATTATAAACAGAGTTTGCGAGTGGTCGATTTTTTGGAACACAAGGGACAAGGTCTCAATCTTACCTGGGAAGTTCGTAACGGTATTGTCAAACACTCCAAAGGGTATCGCAACATTCTTCCTGAAGACACCAGTGAGTTGCCTGAAACGCTTGAGGGTCAAATTGTCCGCCTTGCCGATATAATGGCCTATGTAAATCATGATTTGGATGATGCTCTGCGCGCGGAAATGATTCAGGGGCTTGATTTGCCAGGTGCGATTCGGGCGGTGGTAGGTGATAACTCCTCGGTGCGCATTGATTCCATGGTACGTGATCTGGTAAGTGAAACACTTCGCCTCGATGATGGGTGTCTTCATTTAACCGATAAAATGCTCGATACCATTACCGGGCTGAGAGGATTTCTCTACGATAATGTTTACCGTAACCAGCGTGTTCATAATGAGTTTGTAAAGGCGCAGAAAATTGTAAAAGAACTGTACGCATTTTTTATGGAGCACGAGTTTCCCAATGGTCCCGGATTGCCATGCAGAGTGAGAATACCAGCAAATGGTCCAGATGAAGAAAAGAAACTGCACCGATTGGTTTGTGATTTTATCGCTGGGATGACCGATCGTTACGCATTAGACCTTTATACGCATATTTTTATGCCAAAACCATGGAGTGTGTTTTAGTCCTTTTTTTTACGGACTGAAAACAAATTCCATTTCATATACAGGATGTACTGAGTTTCAATGAATACCGAAGAAAACAAAACAGATACGACAAAATACGACCTGCCTAAAGCTTATGAATTTAGTGAAGTAGAAAGACGCTGGTATGAATACTGGCAGGAGAACCGCACTTTTTCTGCAAATATGGAAGAGGAAAAAGACTCTTTTTCCATAGTCATTCCACCTCCAAACGTGACTGGTGTTTTGCATATAGGTCACGCCTTAAATAACACCCTGCAGGATATACTTGTTCGTTATCACAGGATGAAAGGGGATAACACCCTTTGGGTTCCTGGAACAGATCATGCCGGCATTGCCACTCAGAATGTTGTGGAGCGTCAACTTACTGTTGAAAATACCAACAGACATGAGCTGGGCAGAGATAAATTCATTGAGCGCGTGTGGAAATGGAAAGAGGATAAAGGCGGTACTATCATTAACCAGCTCAAGCGTCTTGGTTCTTCTTGTGATTGGGATCGTGAACGTTTCACCATGGATGAAGGGCTGAGCAAGGCAGTTAAAGAGGTTTTTGTCCGTCTGTATCATGAGGATTTGATTTACAAGGGTGACTATATTGTCAACTGGTGTCCTCGCTGTCATACAGCTCTTTCTGATGATGAGGTCGAGCATGACCCGACAGACGGTAAATTATATCATATCCGTTATCCTTTTGCAGATGACTCAGGTCATGTAGTGGTTGCAACCACTCGTCCTGAAACCATGCTTGGTGATACTGGTGTGGCAGTCCATCCCGATGACGAGCGCTATAATAATCTGGCTGAAATGGCGGTTAACTTGCCACTTACTGACAGGACAATACCAATTGTTACCGATCATCACGTCCAGCGTGAGTTTGGTACTGGTGCCTTGAAAGTAACGCCTGCTCACGATAGAGACGATTATGAAATCGGACTCAGGCATTCGCTTCAGATCCTGAAAGTAATGGATGATCATGGTGTGATGAATGAGGAGGCTGGAAAATATCAGGGCCAGAATCGTTTTGAATGCCGGAAAAAGATAGTTGCTGATTTGAAAGAGCAGGGTTTTCTAGTAGAGATAGAAGAGTATCAGCACTCTGTGGGGAAATGTTATCGTTGCGCAACCGTCGTTGAGCCGACAACATCTAAACAATGGTTTGTTTCAGTTCGCCCTCTTGCTGATAAAGCGGTTGCCGCTGTACGCGAAGGTCGGACAAAAATTTACCCTCCTACCTGGTATAAGACCTACTATAACTGGATGGATAACATCCGCGATTGGTGCATTTCAAGACAGATCTGGTGGGGACACAGGATTCCAGCCTGGACCTGTCAGGCTTGTGGAGAAGTTATCGTTGTAGTTGACGAACCCTCAACCTGCAGCAAATGTGGCAGTGCAGAGCTTGATCAGGAAAGCGATGTGCTTGACACCTGGTTCAGCTCCGCCTTATGGCCTTTTTCAACACTAGGTTGGCCTGACAAAACCAGGGAGCTGGAATTTTTCTATCCCACTTCTGTCCTTATCACCAGTTTTGATATCTTATTTTTCTGGGTTGCCCGAATGATGATGATGGGCCTCCATTTTCGAGATGAAGTTCCCTTTAAGGATGTATATCTCCATGCACTGGTACGTGATAAGCATGGGAAAAAGATGTCCAAGTCTACAGGGAATGTGGTTGATCCGCTGGAGATGATCGATAAGTACGGGACTGATGCCTTTCGCTTTACCTTGACAGCTTTTGCCGCTCAAGGTCGTGAAATAAAAATGGATGAGGACCGCATTGAAGGATATCGCTTCTTTATTAATAAGTTATGGAATGCTGCTCGTTTTGCCCAAATGCACCTGAAAGACTGTGATCCGTCTGTGACTGAAATCACTAGTGATCCTGGTTCACTTACGCTGCCTCATCGCTGGGTACTCAGTAAAACAAACAAAATGGTCTGCGATGTTCGTCGTGCCCTGGACGAGTATAATTTTAACAGGTGTTTTGCTTACGGTTCTGGAAAATATTTTAAAAATGCTTCACCCCATTACTCCCTTTGTAACAGAAGAAATCTGGAGTGTTCTGCCTGGCGAGCGCCCGACTATAATGACAGAACAATTTCCAGATGAAAGGAAAGACTGGGCAGATGCAGAAGCAGTGCAGTCTATGGAAGTTATTATGTCGGTTATCTCCAGCATACGGACCATCCGCAGTGAAGCCGATCTTCACCCAACGGCCCCGCTTGAGGCAAATATCTTCTGTAAAGATCAAATTAAAAGGGAAGTATTGGAACAATTTGCACCTTCCATAAAAAACCTGACTCGCTCAGGAGCAGTATTGATTCATGAAGGTGGGACAGTTCCTGATGATGCCGGACATATTCTTGTTGGTGATATAGAGGTTTTTGTTCCTCTGAAAGGGCTTATCAATGCCGAAGAAGAGTTGGCAAAGCTCGGTAAAGAGCTTGGTAAGCTTGAAAAAGAGCTGGCAAGGGTCAGTGGTAAGCTGAAAAATGAAAAATTTTTGAGTAAAGCTCCTGCACAAATTGTTGAAAAAGAGCGGGGAATAGAGCAGGAACTCCAGGGGCGCATTGCCAAAAATCGTGAATCAAGCACAAGGCTTAATAAATTACTCTAATGAACCGATTTTTAATTGAACAGCAGCTGCGTAGTTTTCTCCATGAGGATCTTGGTCATGGAGATCTGACAACAGATGCCATTTTTTCTAAAAATCAGATCGGAAAAGGGGTCTTTGTAGCAAAAGAAGCACTCGTTACTGTTGGTATGGAGCGGGTTGCAGGTCTGGTTTTTCAACTGTTAAACCCTGGTGTCGAGATTACTCACACCAAGCCGGACGGATACCTTGCTGGGGCAGGCGACGTTCTTTTTGAAATTACGGGACCTGTGAATTCGCTGTTGCATGGAGAAAGAGTGGCCTTAAATCTTGTTCAGCGTTTATGCGGTATTGCCACGCTGACGGCCTCGTTTATAAAGCAGGTGAAAGATTTGCCTGCAGCAATCACCGATACCAGGAAGACGACTCCTGGCTTGAGAATATTTGAAAAATATGCTGTTCGGGTCGGTGGCGGAGCAAATCATCGATTTAATCTGTGCGATGGTGTTCTCATAAAAGACAATCATATTGCTGCATGTGGCTCTATTTCTGAAGCAGTCCGCCTGACACATGAAAATGCACCGCACACCATTCGTATTGAAGTTGAAGCAGAAACCATGGAGCAGGTCCAGGAATGTATTGATTGTCATGGTGTTGATATTATTATGCTTGATAATATGAGCCTTGACTCTATGCGCTCGGCTGTCGAGTATATCGATGGGCGTGCTTTGGTGGAGGCATCTGGTGGTGTCACTCTGGAAACTGTCAGGGGAATTGCCCAAACTGGTGTTGACCTTATTTCTGTAGGTGCTTTAACTCACTCTGCTCCAGCCTCCGATATATCTATGGATTGGCATTAAGTATCTATGCTTCGACTGTTTGTAGCCCTTGACCTGCCAGAAAATATTCAAAACCTTCTTCGTCCTATGTGCTGTGGTCTGGTAGGGGCCCGCTGGGTTCCCCATGAACAAATTCATCTTACCCTGCGGTTTATCGGCGAAGTGGATGGTGCAATGTTTCTAAGCATTGGCCAGGCCCTGGAGGAGATACAGATAGACCCATTTACTCTGCAACTAGACGGTGTTGGCTTTTTTCCGCCTCGAGGAAAGCCGAGAGTATTATGGGTGGGGGTGCAAAGAAATGAAGAACTGCATCGTCTGCAAAAGAGAGTGGAATCAACTCTTGTCGCCTGTGGGCTTGAACCTGAAAGAAGGAAATATTCACCTCACATTACTCTTGCCCGTCTAAAAAACACCCCGCTTGCACGAGCGGGCAGATATCACGCTCATCACGCTCTCTTTATGAGCCCACCATTTTCCATAGATAATTTTGCCCTGTATTCAAGTACTCTGAGTAAAAATGGGGCCAAACATTATCTTGAGGCACAATACCCTCTTGTGTCATAGACTTGTATTCTATGATTCAAGCAGTTTGAGCACATATTCTGCAGCAGCTTGTGACCCATTACTTCTCTTTTGGCCTTCTCTTTTCATTTGAAAAAGAGCAGGTAAGTGCTTTGTCCAGC
>CAMYOP010000150.1 GCA_947260045.1 uncultured Desulfobulbaceae bacterium | reverse complement strand
TCGTTCTTCTTTTGTCAGTGTTACTGTATACCTTGGCGCCATTTTTGTATCCCGTAGTTTTGGGATAAGTATAGCATGCCACGAGACATATGCGAAGGTTTATGTTTTACATTGTACTAGCTCTCTTGTAGAAGATCAAATTAAGCAGGTGGCATTGAATATTCTAAATAATGCAGCCGATGCCTGCGAAAAAAATGGGAGGGTAAAAATTACGACAGAATGTGGCGATAATTTTATAAAATTTTCTGTAAAGGATAATGGCAAAGGTATCAGCACAGAAGATCAAAAACATATATTTGAACCATTTTTTACGACCAAGGCAGCAATAAAGGGAACAGGGCTTGGCCTGGCCGTTTCTTTTGGCATTATAAAAAATCATGGTGGGCGGATAGATGTCGACTCGGAAAGGGGTAAAGGCACGACTTTTTCAGTAACGCTGCCAATTCAATAATTGAAACAATGAAACGGAACTTCATATTACTTGTTGATGACGAACCCATCATTTTGAAATCTTTTACCAGTGATTTAAAAGATGCTGAATATCTGGTCGATACCGCCTCCAGTGGGAAAGAGGCGATCGAGAAGATTCAGAAAAATGACTATAATCTAGTGGTGACAGACCTGATGATGGAGGGCCTGGACGGCATTCAGGTCCTTAAGTTTGCTAAAAAAAAGGATTCTGAACTTGGCGTCATTATCCTGACTGGCTACGGGGAACTGGCTTCGGCGGTTGATGCACTTCGTCTAGGCGCCGATGACTATCTTTTGAAACCATGCGACACTGATGAGTTATTGATCAGGATTTCCAATTGTCTGGAAAAACAGATGATAAAGAAAAAAGTACGTTTGTACGAAGAATACCTTCCCATCTGTTGCGTCTGTCATGAAATTAGAGACGATACAGGCGTTGCCCCTGGTGAAGGAACCTGGACACGAATCGATTCCTTTATCATTAAAAGAACCAACTCCATGGTTACTCATACCTACTGTCCAAAATGCTACGAAAAAGCTCTTCAGGGGTAACGTTAAAACTACTTCAGCTCTATAAGGTAGGTGGAGAGTTACCTGGATTTATCATCTCTCCTGGAAATTTTACAACCATTTAATCCGACGTTTTATATAAGAAAAAATGGTGTTGATGAGGCCGCCTTTACGCATTCGGAATTCCGCTTCCATTTCCTCAACCTCCTTTCCTATATGCTTGCGAAAGGAACCTGATTTCATAATGGCAAAAACCTGTGAAGGGTACACCGAGCGATGACCAGTCATCAAAAAGGATGCGACACAGGCGGTAGCCGCGTAAGGCGCCACGGTAGAACCGAAGAGTTCCACAGCCAGGATGGAAGCAGCTATCGGAGTGTTTGCCGCCCCAGAAAGAAGGGCAACCATGCCAATGGCGGCAAAAGTTGCGGGATCAACACCGAGCAATACCCCGACCACGCTGCCAAAGGTAACACCAATAAAAAATATGGGCGTGACGATGCCACCGCTTCCGCCAAAGCCAAGAGTAATGCAGGTAAAAAGAATTTTTGCGCCAAAAGCCCACCAGATAACATCACCCCCCTGAAGAGTTCCCTCGATGGTGCTTAGACCAAGTCCGAGATAATCAGTTGAGCAAACCAGGGCCAACACGACCAGAACAGCACCTGCCAGGGCGGCCTTGAGAGGTGGCCAGAGCGTTATTTTCTTGGAAATTTTTTTACAGAAATTCATGCATTCAATTAAGCACAGCGAACAGAGTCCAAATAAAATGCCACTTATCAGTACCTTAAAGAAAAGGATTTCAGAAAAGTCAGGAACAAAGGTAATCGGATGATAAAAATAATGGGCCCCTAAGGCGGAAGAAACCTGATAGCTCACGAGGCCTGCAATAAAGGATGGCAATAACACATCGTACATCATTGCCCCGACAAAAAGAACTTCAATACCAAAAATAGCCCCAGCAATGGGGGTACCGAAAACAGAGGCAAAGCCTGCACTGATTCCACATATAACCAGTTTTTTTCTGTCAACATTTGTAAAGCGAAGCAAATCCGAAACAATGGATGCCAGTCCAGCGCCAATCTGGGCACAAGGTCCCTCTTTACCAGCAGATCCTCCTGCCGCTAGAGTTATAACGGTGGTTATTATTTTAATAGGGACAACCATCGGTTTAATGCGCCCGGCCTTCTGGTGAACTGCCTTGATGACTTTCTCGGTTCCGTGCCCCCTTGCTTCAGGCGCAAGCTTGTCGGTTATCAGGGCAGAAAGGAAAAAAGCAAGAGGAAGCAGGAAAAACCCATAGCTGTAACCATCAACATGCGCTGTTGCATAGTTGAGGATATAAAGAAAAAAACTTGTGGAGACGCCAATGAGCGCTCCTACAATGTTGGCCAGAATAAACCATTTGAAAATACTGATTAATAGAACTGTTTCTTCTGCTATTTGTCTTCGCATGCCAAATACAACTTTAGTAAATATGGGAAATAGATTTTTTGGTGAACAAGGTACAGGCGTACAGATAGAACTAATTGATTTAGGGGGGGATTACCAGCATTGAAATTCTGCCAAGAGCTCATTTTTTAAAGAACCTGAGTGTAACTAGCTAAAATAGAACATGAAATAATACAGTCGCCTCCTGTGTACTGGTTTCCTTCTATTAATCCTTATTTGGCATAGATGGTTTGAATCAGAAGGGTTCTGGCAAGCAGCTATGAATGGAGAGCAAAGTACAAGAGTTTACAATTTCTATTCAAGTAAGAAAGGTCTTGGACCAATTTCTTTCACTTTCCATACGCATTTTTGGGGTAGCGACAGGGATATTCTGAGCTTTTAAATCTTCCAGAACTTTTTGCAGAACCGCAGAGCGAATGAGTGTCCTTTTGCGCACATCTTCAATGCGATAGCGCGCCTCAATCAAAACACCTGTCAGCATCTTTCCCTGGTAATCATCGAGTGAGCGGATAATGGTTTGGGCGGTATCTGGTAAAACTCCCTGGCAGGAGGCAACTGCCTCAGTGGTAACTTGCTTGGTAAGGTTTAAATCAGCATCATAATCTACCTGAAAACGAATTCTGACTCGAACGGGACTCTTCTGGTAGGAAAAATTTGTTATGACCGAATTTGATAACACGGCATTGGGATAATTAATATACACGCCGTCTGTGTTTTTAATGCTTGTTCTACGCAGGCCAATATCAACTACATCGCCCCAGCCTCCCCAGTGGCTGCCTATTTTTTCAATCTTTATTCGATCACCAATGCGGATCGGCTGGTCTGCAATCAGAAAAATACCAGCTAAGATGTCGGCGATGGTCTCTTTTGCTGCAAAACCAAGAGAAACACCGACTATTCCAGCGCCTGCCAGGAGTGGGGAAATCTTTACACCATTGGTTTTGAGCAGGAGCGTAATGGTACAGAAGAAGGCAAAAACACCGAGGAATTGTTTGGTAAAATGAACCAGACGGTCATCAAGGTCGTTGGTGGTGGCGGCTGCAATCGCTTGAAATCTTTTGAGTATAATAGAACGAAACAGGCTGTAAAGGCCAAAGGCTATTATGAGAATAAGCAGAGATTTATAAATATTATTGAGCTGGCTCCAGAATTCACCGAGAGTTTCCATGCAATGTTCTCCAACGATACATTTCTAAAAAAGAGCACCAATTTTCACGTAGAATAATCGAAGTGTTCATTTCTGGAAAACAAAAAAAGGATTCAGTAAATTTTTACTGAATCCTTTTGAAATCAAGTGGTGGAGGTCAGATTCGAACCGACACGGACACATGGTCCGCTGGATTTTAAGTCTAGCTTACTTATACCTGATTACCAATGAAGCTCAGCTAATACGGGTGACAGATCGGAGCCTGCGCTTACCTCAATTTTTCCTCAAACCATAGGGGACAGAATTTTTTTCGCGTTATTTAAGCGAAAATTATTCTGTCTCCCGAATTGAACGGAAAAATAAAATCGGTCCCCTTCCTCTGAAGCTTAAAGCTGCTTATATGCAATATTTAATCCGATTCCGTCATTGCAATATAGATATGAGGATTTACTTGTAATACCAGTCAGTAATGTCAATGTTGCCCTTGCCGGCTGGGTTGTGCTCTAAAACCTAATAGTCCGGAATGTCGGATAATTCTGTGCTGTTTTCAGGATAAATGGGAGAAGGGTGACTAAACTGTTACTACCGATGGTCTCTTGAAGAGCTTCTATTTCAATCTGAGTTTAATTCGTCTGGATACAGAGGAAATTCAATAAAAAGGCAGCGGGACCACCGAAGGCGACACTTGGGTTGGCAGGACCGCTTCCTTTGTGATTCCCTGACTCCAACTGCTTGCACCCCTCACCCGGAAAGCGAATTCTTATCACCTTGATGCTGGAGCAGAGTATGGGGAGATTAAACGGTATAATTCTATCCGAAGAGAGGATTGTCTCTATTTCTGTCTGTGATGAGGCGCGAGAGCAGGTATCTGTCTATCAGCTAAAAAAATGAAACAGTCCTTTGTCGTTGGCCATTGGTAATTAGTTCGTGCAAATAAAAAAGAGCGAATGACCCATAACGATTTTTCTCTAATTCTTTGTTGTATTACCCTGGTCTCTGTCCTTAAACGGTCTGTAGAGAGGATCTCCCACCAGAACCATCTGCCAGGAAAGATAGGGCAGGCTATAAATATAACTCTCGCCCAAGGTCAGGCCGGATTCGGTGAGAAGAGTGAAAAAGATTTCCGGCACTGGGAAAGCTTGCACATAGGGTTCATTGACCGGTCCTATGGTTGCTGCTGCACCCTTTTCAAGCATCTTTTTGCACCAGACCTGGCTGTTCTTCCTCTTCAGGGTTGTGCATTCGCTGCTGGCAATATGAAAGCCGATTGCTCCAGTTTGCCAGGTAAAGGCATCAACATATTTGCCAAGGCTGTACCAACCGCAATAGAGAGCAGTCTCTTCGCAGTCTCCCCTTTGCATGAGTCCCTTTTCTGCATTGACTATTACGTTTAGTGAGTTGTTTTTTTGCAGCCTTTCCGCCGCTAAATGTAATGACTGGTCATAAAAACCATATCCCGCTTTTTTCCTCTTAGACTTTGGTGGCATTGGCCAGCGAGCGTCAAAGCAGGCATTGCCTTTCAGCCCCACTTTTTCAGCAGCAAGGCTGTCGTTGATAATTCTTTTAACGATAATGTCAGATGGGCCGTCAAGGCGGCTGGTCAGGATGATATCAGAGATTGAAATGGGCAGTTTTTTGTCCTTGAATCCGATAAAAGCGGGATTGGGCAACCATGCTTTGAGAGGGTAGTTATCAACTTTAACAAGGGTCAGTTCCGAGTCCACAGAAGCACCATGGTCCTTTTTTTTGTAGGCCTTGATGCGGGCGTTAATGTCTTTGATCTCGTTTTGTACCCCCTCGATATCTTCTTCCTCTAGTTCCTGTTCAAGAAGTTTGCTTTTCAGGTTTTTTTTCTTTCTGTTGAGTTTGGCAAGCAACAGCTTTTCATGGCTGGTAAGAGTAGGCGGTGCAATCCGCAGCGGCAGGCCGTAGAGGAGGACAACACAGCGGATGCGATGATTTGAGGGTTGAGCAAGATGTTTTTTGATGGGTGCAGCAATTTTTTTCTCATAGTTTTCTCTGCTGACGGTTTCGTCATTCGACACCCAGAGTACAAGAATATTTTTAGATGGAATGTTCCTTTTTTCCATATAGTATTTAGCGAGGCCAATACTACTAGGTGCATTGATATTGGCAACCACCAGCACTTCTTCAGGAAGGAGGGCATGGCAGGTTTGCTTATTGAGAAAAACAGAGGCCAGGAGGATTACAAGGATTTTTGCAGTGTAAAGTGTCCGCATTTTTTCTTTTCGTTTTTAGTCTTTAAAAAAGTATGAAACAAAGGGCCAGTGGCTAGCTAAACATTTTCTCGGACAACTGACAAATTACCCGTGTCTTGGTAGGCAAAATTTTGCTCAATATCGAATGAATTATTTAAAACCTATACTCTGATAGAGCAGGCTAAGTTATTCTATTTTACGTTGAAAAATTCCTGATATAGTTCTTTTGAGGGCTTAATGGATGCTTTTTGCTATCAAAAAGGTAGGTATAAGTACCTCAGTTCAAAACCTGAATTCTTTGGAGCAGATGTTCTTCCTATAGCTTTGCCGCCAAGTTTTTCTTGGGTGGATAGAATAAAATTTTCATCTCAAACAGCAATGGATTCTCACTGATCTTGCTGAGCAATAATCAGTGTTTGCACAACTGTTACAACGTGCCATCCTTGGCCCCAGAGACTATTTAAAACAGAGCGACTTATTTGCTTCGTCTGAATTTTGATTGCTATACATGTTATTACGTTAGTAATTGCCGTAACGATTTTTCTTGAAAAGTACCATTTTCTAACCATTTTACCAGAAAGGTAACTGTTTCGCCAGTTTATCCACAGGTCACAGTGTCACTCGAGAATACTGTATGTTTTTTACCACGCAATGGTTATTTTTTAATTATTTTGTTGGTGTTTGGCTTCATTGTAACTATATTACCATGGTGATAAGAAATTTACAGGGACAACTCATGGAAATAAATGTTTTGGAGCTTCGTTCAGCAGGTTACACGTATCTGATGGAAAATTTAGAGCTGGAGGGCATGCCCCACTGGCATACCTCATTTGTGTCGTCTGCCGGAACTCACCGATCTAAAATCCAGGCTGGGGCAATTGAAGACATCTATCCGGTAAGGTATTGGCCGGGAGATAAGGTCGGCGACCATCTTGAGTTTGCACTCAAATATGACGGCGTTAACCTGGGGCTGTTAAAGCGGATCTTTGAACATGCTCCGCAAGTGGAACTCATTGAATACATCCAATCAAAGCCGACCGGGAAGTATGCTCGAAGAATCTGGTTTTT
>CAMYOP010000149.1:2092-9010 GCA_947260045.1 uncultured Desulfobulbaceae bacterium | reverse complement strand
CAACTTCTCTATTTTTTCAGACCGGTTTGCACGCACTATGTCAGCTCGGGAGGCAACTCTGCTGGCGAGCATGTTTGATGCTCCATCCTGAAGATAGGTATATTGAGGAGCTGAAAGCGTATTAAACGGGAGGAAAACGACCTGAGGTCCCTGCTCTACCTCCTGCGCGGCCAAAGGCAACACAAACAGGAAAAACATAACAAAGAGACAAGCAGCGACTACATCACGACGAATATTGGTACTATCACAAAAATTAGAAATCATTCTACTACACCACCATTTTTATTCTTCTTCGAACTGGCATTCATTCATATCTCTCGCTTTTTACCTAATCATGTCGTTATAAGCCACAGAAAATTGTTTTTAGAAAGGATAATACCAGTTATCGGTATCAATTTTGTTGATGTTCCCAGCTTTTAAGCAGGTTATTGTTGCTGTAACAGGTAAGGAGATCTTATAGAGAAAAAACGAACAGGTACGGATCAGTAGGCAAAGGTTATTGAAAGAGCACCATAAAAGGAGCCTGTCGCCTCACCTTCTTTTTCAGAAACAAAACCATTTTTATTGCCAGGGGTAGCCTCCAGTGAATTTGACCAATGGACACTAGGCGTTATTACTACATTTTCCTTGATTGCCAGAGGCATAACGAAAAGAAACGATACTGTTCCCTTATCTTCTTTATCATCAATATCTGTAAGATAGAGAACCCCTGCCCGCAAACCAAGGGCAACATCATCAGCTAAACGGAATGTATGGTCAAAATTAACTCCCATGAATACATTCGACTCTTCCTCAAAAGAAAAGTTCGTAGAAAAATCGCTTTGATTTTCTTTCTGGCCAAGGAAGTCTGAGTAATTTTCTGCAGCATAAATATAGCCTGATGAAAAACCAAGGAGTCCTGATGATGCTTCATAAGACAGGGAAACATAGTTATTGGTATCGAGAGTACGCGTTCTTGCTACATCCAAGGCTTGTCCTGTGAGTGAGCTATAAGACTGCTCAGCATAACTACCTGAAAGGTATAAAGGATTTCTGTCCTGGTTTAAAAAAACCGATACAGATGGAATAAGGGATAGTTGACCTGTTGTATCACTGGCAAGGGCAGAGCCTGATCCAATGATGCAGGTCAACAAGGCGATAAGATAAATAACTGAGTAAACGCTCTTGACTTGCACGGTGTATCCCTCCTGTTGTTTCAATTGCAGCAGGAAGCAATATGCTCAAATTTTCAAAGAGATGAGCACCCAAACAATCTTTGTCTTTGTGTATAAATTACTATATCATTTCCTTGGTTTAGGCACAAGACGTAAAAAAGGGCCTGGGTAAACTCCTCAGGCCCTTTTTTATACTACCGTGTTAATTTACTGAGTTACAATTTAGGGTTCATCATGACATAAGGCACAATCCTGACTGATTGTATCGCCATTTTCATTTTCATGTTCTTCATCATGACAACGCCAGCAACCAAAGCCTTCATCTGCTAAATCATGGCCCAGGTGACTATTATAGGTGCCCCAGTCAACTGCTGTTTCAGGCCAGACATTGTTGAGATAAATCTCAACAAGATACTCTCCTGCTTGTACAATATCCTTCTCATACATTTTAGCCTGATCGGGATTTCGCTGCTGCTGAAGTGCCATGAGATCAGGCCCAATTTTTTCCTGCGCTTCCTCTCTGGTGGCATATTTACTTGTAACTGTCTTGAGAGAGTCTTCGCGGATACCTTCAATTTTGGGATTAATCCGTTTGCTGAGAAGACCAAAGTCAATCCGTTCATCAGCTTGGTCATAGATATGGGTCGGTCTGTTATGACAGTCGATACAATCCATTCGGCGCCATTCCTGATGCTCCCCTTCAGCAGCATGTTCTTCGCCATCAGCTTTGACAAACTCGTCTTCTGTTCCGTCTGCTCTTTTTACTCTAACACGTGGAATGTTAGTCCTTTTTTCATCGGTTGCCAGGTAATACACTTCAACATCATTACTGACATGCCAATGAATACCTTCAAATTTATCAGTAACAGGATTATGACCACCAATATGAAGAGCGATCTCATTGGTTTCTGGATTTTCCTGATCATCATTTGTAAAGGATACAAATGTTTTCACTTTCTTCCCTGCAAATTTTTCTGGCCAGTGACAGTTTTCACAAGTATCACGTGCTGGGCGCAACTCATGTACAGGAGCAGGAATAGGCCTCCTATAACTGTCTGTGAGAACAGCTACGACCTGACGCAGACCTGAAATTTTAGCCCGAACAAAAAATTGTGCGCCCGGTCCAATATGACATTCCACGCATTTTACCCTTGAATGGGGTGAGCGCTGGTATGCCGTATATTCCGGATCCATTACCTGATGGCAGACAACACCACAGAAAAACGCTGAATCAGTAAAATGGTATCCTTCATAGGCAATGATGATTAAAATCGATACATTAATTACAGAGAGAACCAAAAGTCCTATCAAAAATCTTCTATGCTTATGATTACTCAAATTAATTTTTAAATGATCACGGGAGATACCATATTTATGCCATTGACGGCGACGCAGATACGCAGCAAGCGGTATGAGAAGAAGTCCCAAAACCATAGCGCCTGGCAAGACTAAATATGTAAATAAAGATGAATACGGGTTGTGAAACAATCCAAGTATTTCTGCAATCAAGCCAACAACCATCAAGGTAATACTGATTGTTGTAATACTTATACCAAGCACTCCCAGTGGTGATCTCCATAAGCCTCGAACGATATGTCCCCATGCATTTCGTTCTTTTCCTTCGTCGGAGTGCAAATCCTGCTGCTCCTTATCATTTTCACTCATTTGAACAAACTCCTCCTTACGCAACAATAAAATAATTACACAACACCAGTGCCACTGTCCTCAAACAAAAAGAAGACAACGTACCAGCATTACAACTAAATTGAAATGTTATTTCTTCTCTTAACAGTTATATTCCGGGTATCTGAAGCAATTGAATTACAAAGATGAACCCTTCAATATTCTCAAAATATCTGGTGACGGTTGTTCCACAGCAAGTGCAACATGACACGATTCGCATTTATTTGTAATCACCTCCCCGTCTTTTGTTTCGTGCGAACCATCATGACAACGGAAACAACCTGTGCCATCCTTGTGACCGATAAAATTTTTATATGTGTTCCAGGTAATATCCATCAGGGGAAAAACATTTTCTCCATATGCCTGCTGAACACCACTAATTGCCCGCTCCAACAATTGTCCCTGTTTTTCAACTATTGCCGGATAATTATCCTTGTACCAGGCACGAAGTTCTCTGGCAATACTCTGTTTCGCAACCTCAGCACTTGCATATGATTTCTCAATAACCTCAAGTGCCTGTCTTTTAATATATGGAAGGCTTTCAGGAATACTGTTTGTTACAATCTTCTGATCAAGTGCCTCCTCAGGAGAGAGGAATATATGGGTCGGCCGATTATGACAATCAATACAATCCATTTCGCGGAGAGTACCGGTACCATTGGACAGTCTTGGATCTATCTTGTTGGAATAATAGACGGTCTTGCCACCATCTGGTCCAGTAAGGATAACCTGGGATAACTGTTCCCTGTTTTCGTCAATATGAACATAAGAAACCTTGTATTCTTCAGATACATGCCAGTGTATTCCCTGGGCCTTCCTACCGCTATGCCCACCTGATCCGATTTTCATGAGCAAGGCTGTCTGTACATGGGTATTATTTTCATCTGCTAAATATTTATCTTTAATATACAGCTTATCTCCATGAAACATTTCTGGTCGATGGCACTGTTCGCAGGTTTCCCGTACTGGGCGTAATGCAGCAATAGGGGTAATAATTGGTCGTTTATACGAATCCATAGCCGTTGCCACAAGTTGCCTTACTCCAGAAACTTTAGCTTTGGTAAACCACTCAGCTCCTTCACCGATGTGACATTCTACGCATGAAACTCTGGAGTGTGGAGAATTTTTATATGTCACATATTCCGGTTCCATAACATCATGGCAAAATTGACCGCAAAAGCTGGTTGTTTCCGTATAGTGAAAACCCGTGTAGGTAACGAGTCCTGATATAAACAGGGTAACAAAAGCTATGATAACAGCGAGATAAAGGAGCTTTCGTACTCTGGAGAAACGACCTGGTCTTGTTAACTGCTCTTGCAAATACTCATAAGCATACAGACCAATGTCCTCCTTCCCTTTGGAAAAAAATATCCCAAATATCATGAGAATGATGCCTATTAAAAGCAAAGGTCCCATTACCAGGTATATAAGAAAACCAAAATAGGGGTTTTCTATAACACCCTGCAAATCAAGAAAAAATGAGAATAATAATACTGGCAGTAAAACACTCACAAGAACTGCACCGACAACAGACATTTTACTGCGGGACACACTGGTAATAAGAGCCTTGAGAATGGAGCCTGATACCTTACCCACTGAGAATTCCTGTATATTTAGTGTTAGTCTTAAAGGTCATTTGTGTTTCACCTGTCAATAAAGAATCAGCTTGAGGACGCTTCTAATGCTTCTTTTCTGCTTCTCAGAACACAGCCTAAAATTATATCCATTTCTTCACTGTCAAGCGTCTCATTTTGCAGTAAGACATTTGCCAGCTGTTCAAGAAAATCTTTTTCCCGGTTTAAAATCTCACTTGCGTCACGGTAACAATTTTCGACCATGGTTCTCACTCTTCTGTCAATCTGACGAGCTGTTTCCTCACTGTGTTCAGAATGAACCACTTGTCCACCGAGGAAACCTCCATCATCCCGCACATAAGACATGGGGCCTAACTCCTCATCCATTCCCCATTTGCAAACCATTTTTGTAGCAATTGCGACTGCCTGTTGAAAATCAGCCTCAGCACCCGTTGTTTTTTGCTGGAGTGCTATCTCTTCTGCCACACGGCCCCCCATGAGTATGGTGATTCGACTTTGCAGATATTCCATGGAATATGCATGGCGATCAGCGTGGGCAAGCTGCTGAGTATGCCCCATGGCCTTTCCACGTGGAATGATAGTGATCTTATGCAGAGGATCCGCTTCCGGTAATATTTTAGCAAGAATCGCATGCCCGGCTTCATGATATGCCATTGTTTTTCGATCTTTTTCACTGATGACCAGGCCTTTACGCTCAACTCCCATGAGCACTCTGTCTTTTGCAGATTCTATATCCCCAGTATCAATTTGTTTTTTCCCAGCCCGACCTGCGATAAGAGCTGACTCATTAATAAGGTTTGCCAGTTCTGCGCCTGTAAAACCTGGGGTGCTCCTGGCAATCTTTTCCAGCTTAACATCTGGTCCCATGGGGACCCTTTTTGCATGTACTTCTAAAATTTTATGTCTTCCCTTCACATCTGGAGGCAAAACTGTTATCTGTCGATCAAAACGACCCGGTCGTAGTAATGCTGGATCCAAAATGTCAGGACGATTGGTCGCAGCGATAACAATTATGGTGTCATCGGTATCAAACCCATCCATTTCCACCAGCAGCGCATTGAGGGTCTGCCCTCTTTCATCCTGACCACCTGCGCCAGCACCAGAACTCCTGTGGCCACCAACAGCATCAATCTCATCAATAAAAATAATGCAGGGTGTATTTTTTTTTGCCTCTTTAAAAAGATCACGAACCCTTGAAGCGCCGACCCCGACAAACATCTCGACAAAATCAGATCCACTGATACTGAAAAAAGGAACGCCTGCCTCACCGGCAATAGCCCTTGCCAGGAGTGTTTTTCCTGTGCCAGGTGGGCCCTGGAATAATATACCGTGTGGTATGATTGCTCCCAGCCTGCTGTATTTTTTGGGCTTTTGTAAAAAATCGATAATTTCTACCAATTCTTCTTTTACTTCCATAACGCCCGCAACATCGCGAAAAGTGACCTGCTTGGATTTCTTTGTGAAATGTATCTCTTTGCCCTTGGCAAAATCTGACGAATCATCCTGGGATGCCTGTTTTTTTGCCAGTGAATACCAAGCAACAACTATGAGAATTAAAGGTATTGCGCCACAAAAAAAATACCAAAGAGCTGAGACCTGCTCGGACTCACCCTTAATAATTACATTTTTCTCAATCAAAATTGGGATCAAGCGTTGTACATCTGGTGAAAAAGTACTGAATTTTCGATCAAATGCATCAACAAGGGTGATCTCCCCTCCCTTGAAATAAACTTCTGCAACTTCACGGTTTTCAAGGGTTTCAAGAAATTCATTATAACTCATGGCCGGCAACTGATTTTCAGCCCGCCAAAATAAAAAAATGACCCCGCATACCGCCGCAATAAGCCCAAAGATGAAAAGACTTCTCACAAATGCTGCCACGAATATTTCCTTGTCTTAGGTTTCAGCGGGCTTAAAAAAAAAACGGTGGATGCACAAGCAACACACCGATTTGACATAACAAAGGCTAACAGTTTTGTACACGGCACATTCTGACTTGTTATGCACAATGCATGCCAACAACGACAAAAAAACCTATGTCAAAAGCTCCATACCGAAACATTTTAGTAAATGTTGCGATGTTCACACTATAAATCACAAATAATCAAATATTTAAAGAATAAATAAGTACACTGACAATTCGCCCAAGGAACACCCCATCCTCTTGAAAGACAAGGTCAGGTTTTTTCAATTGTCAAGGTTTAGTAAAATTACTCTTTACAAGAGAAAATACCTTACAAAATAATTTGCCACTTTGACAATTCATTTTGCCAAAATGACAAAACAGGCTATGGAGCTCTTTGTATGATTTAGGTCTATAGGGAGTTAGAATAAAATCCTATACTATATGCTCAGGG
This sequence comes from uncultured Desulfobulbaceae bacterium, assembly GCA_947260045.1. Taxonomy (GTDB): domain Bacteria; phylum Desulfobacterota; class Desulfobulbia; order Desulfobulbales; family Desulfobulbaceae; genus CAMYOP01. The sequence goes on along the minus strand of CAMYOP010000149.1, from coordinate 2,221 downwards.
CATGGGCTATAGGGTTCGCTTTTGCAAGAAAAAAATATTTTACACTCTATCCATGGTCCCACGAAAAAATTAATTCAAAATTCAACTTGTTGACGAAACCAGAGTAAATTTTTTTTTCAAAAATCAAGG
>CAMYOP010000149.1:0-2083 GCA_947260045.1 uncultured Desulfobulbaceae bacterium | reverse complement strand
CTATCAACACCCCATTTTTCGAGCTTCCTGTACAGAGTCCTGAGCCCGATTCCAAGAATTTTCGCTGCCTTATTTTTATCCCCCCTGGTCTTACCCAAGCTCTCCAAGACTAACTTTTTTTCCATTTCATGGAGTAAACCTTCTTTACCACCTCCATTTGCCAGGTCGTCTGCCCGATAGGAAAGATAATCAGGAATGCTTTCAATGGTTATGCTATCACCACGTGCCATGACCACAGAGCTTTCAATACAGTTCATCAGCTCCCGAATATTGCCGGGCCAGTCATAAGCAAAAATAAGTTCAACAACTTCAGGAGAGACACCTTTTATCGGCTTACCATGTAAATCTGAGAATTTCTCAATAAACTTAAGGGTGAGTACTTCCAGGTCTTCTTTGCGATCCCGTAGTGGCGGTACTTCTATCCTGACCACCCGTAAGCGATAGTACAGATCTTCCCGAAATTCCCCATTTTGAACCATTTCTTCCAGATTTTTATTGGTAGCAGAGACTATGCGGGTCTCTACTTTAAATGTTTTAGAACCACCAACTCTTTCAAAGGTCTTTTCCTGGAGAAAACGTAGTAATTTAACCTGTATAGACAGTGGCATGTCACCAACCTCGTCTAGAAAAAGAGTGCCCCCGTCAGCAAGTTCAAAACGACCTTTTTTTGTTGCAATCGCCCCGGTAAATGAACCTTTTTCATGACCAAACAGCTCAGACTCTAGTAAAGTTTCTGCAAAAGCTGAGCAGTTCACCTTAATAAAGGGACCATCCGCCACCGGACTATTATAATGAATAATACTGGTCACCACCTCTTTACCTGTACCGCTCTCCCCTTCTATGAGAACGGTTGCCTTACTTTGGGCGACCTGTAGAGCCAGTTCCCTTATTTTAGACATTTCCGGAGAATGACCAATGAGGTTTACATCTGGGTAATTCTCTTTAATTTTCTTTTTCAGACGAATATTTTCTTCTTTCAGACGCTTATTCTCCAGCGTCTTATCTATGAGCAAATAGAGCCTGTCCAGGTTCACAGGTTTTGTCACATAATCATAAGCCCCAAGTTTCATGGCCTGTACTGCTGTTTCAACAGTTCCCTGTCCCGTGATAAAAATAACCGGAGGTCTCTGATCTCTACGGTTGATATTTTCCAACAGCTCAATCCCACTCATACCAGGCATATCAAGATCCGAAAGTATAAGATCCACCTCTTCCTGTTCAACAAGCTCTAGAGCCTCTTTTCCATTTTTGGCAGTATGAGTGATGAAATCATCTGACAAAGCCATGGACAGAGTACTCCTGGTGACCTTATCATCATCGACAATCAAAATTGTAATATCCGGCATCTTTATCCCTTATTTTTTACTGCTGTATTTATTTCCTGTAAAAAAGGAAGCATCACGTAGCCAAAGGTAACGAAATTATAAAAGTTGTTCCTTCGTCAATTGTACTCTGGCACTCTATGGTGCCATTATGATCCTCGATAACTCTCTGAACAATGGAAAGACCGAATCCAAGCCCGCTTTCTTTCTTGGTGAAAAATGGTTCAAATATTTCTCCAAGATCTGCCTCGCTGATTCCCTTGCCATTGTCTTCCACCAGGATCACGGCCTTGTCGCCTTCTTTCCTGCTGACAAAACGAAGGGTACCACCATAGGGCATAGCATGTATTGCATTCATACTAAGATTCAACAAGACCTGGATCATTTTTTTCTCATCAAGGGATATTGCCTCCAGCCCATCATCAAGGGCCATCTCCATGACCACATCGGATTCCTGAGCATTTTGACTTAACCTGTCATTGAGATTACGAATGATTTTATTCAAATCACTGGGCTTCATATCAGGAGAAGGGAAGCGGGCATACTTCACAAACTCCTCAACGATTTCATTAATTCTACTTACCTCGTTATCAATGATTGTGGTTATGCTCAACATTTGATCCTTGGCCATATCATCATCTGACTTGCATTTATTAATTTTTTTAATGAGCATCTGTAAATTCAGAGATAACGCATTTAATGGTGTTTTAATTTCATGGTTCACAGTGGTTGCTATCTGCCCAAGGGTTGCAATTTTCTCC
>CAMYOP010000148.1 GCA_947260045.1 uncultured Desulfobulbaceae bacterium | reverse complement strand
ACCTATAGTAAAGGTGAGAGCTTCCCATGGTTTCCAGGGCTTTGTAAAGGTTCCGACGAAAATCGCGTCTATCCCAAATTCCCTGAATATGACCACGTTTGAGGGCATTGCTTGCTTTGTGATAGTCTGGTGAAATATCATTTCCTGTTGTTTCTCGAATAACACGTGCCCCTGCAAAGCCGATACGGCACGAACGGATTGCAAACTGGTATGGAGAGCAGCCAAGGAAACTTGCAACGGGACCAGCATAGGAGTTGTTATCATATACGACTATGTATAACCCGCCTGAATCGATATATTCACGTACAGCCATGGTACATTTAGGCATCTGCACTACTCCAAGAGTTCCTTCCTGGATTCTGATGCCGCCTGTGGTATGAACATAGGCGAGTAAAGGACGTTTTTTTCTTTTCGCCAGCTCACAGGCCTGAACAAATTTTTCACCTTCTGCAGAGCCTACCGTGCCACTTCTGAAATCTGAAAATAACATGGTTCCGACAATGTTTATATCCATCACTCGAGCGAGAAAGGTCAGGTTTGAACTGCCGAGTCCTGTTTTGCTTCTGGCCACCTGAAGTTTATCGTTGAAATTCTCATAATTGAGAGGATTTCTGGAATAAATGTCAGAGTTAAAGACCCTGATAGAGTGCTTATCAAAAACGTTTTTAAGATACCATTGATATTCTAAAGGAAAGTGATGCCCGCAGTTTTCACACACTCCGCAGAATTCGCCAAATAAATCGGGAATCCATAGATCCTGGCAGCCTTGTTTTTCAGCATTGGGGCAGGTAATGGTTTTGTCTTCATTTGCCAGTGGAGAAGTATAAGTGTCAGTTACTGCAAGTGGGTCTATATTATTGCTGGAAATAGTAAGGGCAGGTCTGGTGGTGCTTTTTTTATTATCTTTTCGCTTTATGAAACCATATGCTGCTGTAAATGGTGAGGTAACCCGCTTGATAACAACAGAGCCTTCGCCGGAAACCTCTTTTAAAGCTTTTTGGACCTGTTTGTGATGGTTTTTCAGGACATCGTAGCGAAATGTATAATACAGTCGTTCCGATGCCTGCTTCACAGACTTGACCATGTTACCTGCAGCTATTTTTTGGCCGCCATAACTGTGCTTGGCCATTTCTCGGTATTTCTTTGACCGTTGATTGAGCAGTCTGGTAATTTCCCGATCATTTAAATCCCAGGGAATATCAATCTGTGGCTCTTCTTCAGGGTTTTCAGCTTTTTTCTTTTTGACTTCATAGGCGCGAAAACCACGTACTGATTTGGTCTTGAGAACAACTTCATCGGTAGCCCTGATGATTTCAGAACGAATTCGGGTGAAAAAAGAAAAATCATCGCTTTTGGCACCAAGGGCGGGCTCTTTTATAACCCTGTCAATGGTTCCAAGCTTGAGGTTATCGGTGGCTGTAATGTTAAGTTGGCGGGCACATTTTTCTATGAGTTCCTGCGGTACTCTTTTTCCTTCACCAACTCTTCCCTCAATGGCTGCGGCGCCTTCAGGAGAAATAACCGAGTAATATCCATGGGAAAACATGATACGGAAATCACTTAAACCAATTGCCTCTGCACCACCTGAGCCGCCTTCAGAAATGACTGAAATCATTGGCACTCTAAGCTTCGTCATGGCGTACAGATTACGTGCAATCTGCTGGGCAGCACCAGGGTATTCTTCAACAGGGTAGGAACCAGGAGTAAATATGTAAAAATGAATTGGAATACCTTCAGTTTCAGCAACTTTCATGTAGCGTAATGCCTTTTCGTTACCCCAGGGCTTACATGAGCCACCATTACGGAATTCTTCTCCAGAACCTGTTTCCTGGCCAATGACCATGACAGAGGAGGTGTAAGGTTTCTTCTTAATTCTTCTGACAATATTTGCCTTGGCAACCACCATGGCAGGGTCAATATTTGTTTCTCCAGCGCCTCCGAGTTCTGTGTACTCTTCGTAGACATTTTCTAGAATATCTTTTAAGGAAAAACGCATTGGATTGCGGACAATCCGTACGCGCTCCATTGGTGTTAAGTCCTCTTCACATCGTTCTTCCAAAAAACGGACGCTACTTTCAAGCTTATTGAGTTGATCTGTAAAAATTTGATCATCAAGTTCAAATATAGAATTTTTTAGTTTTTCGCAATCAACGCGGAAACTGGTGAGATTTCCCCACGTTTCAGAATCTTTGACATGAGCAAGATAATTAATACGCTGCTCAATTGTTTGGAGTTGTTTTAAGTCGTTCATTATCTCTGTGATTAGAAGGTCAATAGGCGGTCAAGGTTATTTCTGAGATACTCAAGATTGGTAATGATGTTATCACCTGAGCTGTCATTGCCTTCAATTATTGTCTGATCAATAAATTGTAATGCTCTGTTTTTTGCCTGATCCATATTCTCTCCCCAGACAAGTGCTAGGGCCAGGTTAGGATCATATTCACTGGGAATAGGGTAGGTACGATCTGAGGGAACATGTGTATAAACAACGGACCAATCATGGGTTGGCATATCAAACTTGGTGATGGTGCCAATCCATGGGGCAAAATCCCTTTGGGTATTTTCAGCAACAATTCTCAGCTCTATACTTGCCCCTTTAAATTGTATATCCTTCTGGGAGTAGCCAATTTCGTCGCCCAGGGCAAGTCTGATCTGTTCGCGTATCAGGTTGGGATGCTTGTCGTTTACATAACTGATTCTGGCAGAAACGTCATTTTCAACTTGAATACGGGTATTTACTTCTAAGAGGTAGGGCTGTCCATTACGGCTGACAATCCATTCCCAGGTACCAACGTTATCGTAGTAAACATAATCAGCAAGCTTAAGTGAATACTCAACAACTTTGTCAAGAACTGACTGCGCATCAAAATCATAGGCATAACAAGAATCATCAAAGCCAGGAGCAGCCTCTATCCGTTTTTGTCGTCCTGTTGATTGAATAGTACAGTTTCTTGAGCTGAAATGTAAACGTTCGTCATGGCGCGAACAGACGAGTTGTACTTCCAGGTGGTTAAAATCACGGAGTTGTTGTTCAATCAAAACCCCGCCATCACCAAATTGTCTTTTGGCATAATTTTGAACCTGGCGATAGGTTTTCCGAAACTGTTCAATTCGAGTCACTTCTTCAATTCCCATTCCCCCGCCACCAGCTGCGGCTTTAACCAGGATGGAAGGTGCTTCAAGTCCTTGTTCATCCTGAACCTCAAACAAATGCTGAGCTATCTCTTCAGCTTCCATTTCGTTATAGATAGGACTGTCAGTACCTGGGATAGTTGGTATACCAAGCTTATTTGCAACTCGTTTTGTATTAATTTTATCGCCGAGATTCTTAATGACTTCCCAGTTTGGTCCTATGAAAACAAGAGGTCGATCACGGAGGGTGACCCTTCTGGCAAAACGAAAATCTTCCGAGAAAAACCCGTAACCCGGGTGAATGGCTGTACAGAGTGTGTGGTCTGCAACAGCAAGGATATCATTTGAGTCAGTATAGTTGGTTATGCGCCACGCGTTTTGTTTAGAACCGCTGGTTCTATTGCGCTGAACATGTTCGGAATCTTTATCAGCGTCTGTATACACTACTACATAATCCAGGTTAAGATCCTGGCATGCTTCCATAATTCGTATGGCTATTTCCCCGCGGTTGGCGATAAGTACTTTGCCTTGCAAGCGAAACCTCTTTGTATATCTTTTATAAATTGGTATGGGTGTGGGGTGATCCCTGAAAAAGCATTTTGTTATGCTTCGGCCTGACGGTGTTATGGGATCATTTGCACTTATCCTGCTTCACTCAAAAGAAACAAACTCTCTCCTGTCAGAGTCTGACAAAGTGCTTTTTTCCTTTCATCTTCAGTACAGCCTGCCTAATGTACTCCAACTACAGCAACTTTGAAAGATGGAAAGTTAAAAGTTGCGATCATGGCTAAAAACATTGCTCTTTTGAATTCGACAGAAACAATAAGTCTGTTTATATTCTGGTGAGCAGCGTTTTATAGTAAACTTATTTGCAGAGGTCAAATTTTTCTTGACTTCCTATATCGTTTCAATAATTTGCATCGTATACATTTTAAAAGCCCTCAGATAAAAAGGTCTATCATTAATGGAACCCGAGCCGGAATCAAAAAATCCCAAAGACGAGCAGGATCAGCAACAGAGCCAACCTAACGACAATTCACTTGCCACGGTTCAAGAAAAGAATGTTTGGCAGAAAATCCGTACTTTGTTTCGTTTTTTTGGCCCACCAGACACCACAAAAGAGCTTGAACAGGAGATTCAGGATCTCTTGGAAGAAGGTGAGGAGCACGGCCTGATAAGTGGTTTGGAAGAGCGGATGATCAGTTCGATTTTTGATTTTCGGGAAACTGTAGCATCAGAAATCATGACTCCCTCTGCTGAAATTATCAGCGCCGAAGAAGGCACGTCAACTGCTGATCTTATTATGATTATTAATGAGGAAGGATATACAAGAATACCGATTTATCGAAAAAACCAGGATCATATAATTGGGATACTCCATGCAAAAGATTTGCTGAGAATATGTAGTATAAGACCAGAGGAACCCGCAGTCCTGAAAGATTTTCTCAAGGAACCTACCTTTATTCCTGAATCTAAACCTATCACAGAACTTCTTCGTGAGTTTCAACTGAAAAAGAATCATATTGCCATTGTAAACGATGAATTCGGCGGCGTTCGAGGCCTCATCACTCTAGAAGACATAATTGAGGAAATAGTTGGCGAGATAGATGATGAGCATGATCAGGTTGAAGATGAGTTGTACATAGTCGATGAACGTACCATTACCGTAGATGCAAAAATAGATATCGAAGAAGTAGAGGCTCATTTTTCCTGTCAGTTGCCTGAAGGGCCCTTTGAATCAGTTGGTGGGCTTATTATACATGACCTGGGAAGGGTTCCGCAAAATGGCGCGACTGTAACAATTGATCCACTCATATTTAAGGTACTTGCCTCTGATAGACGACGTATTAAATCCGTGAGAATTATCAGGGAATGAAAAAAAATCAATCCCAGATCCTGCAAGGATTTTTCAAATTTTTTTTATTTGATAGAACAAATTCTCCCGCAGTAATATTAAGTTCCGCCGTAATGCTGTCACTTGCCATGCCTGGACGAGTTGGTTTGTGGCCACTGCTTTTTGTCGCAGTCGTACCTCTTATGCGTTTTTCCCTTTATGCCACGCCCAAAAAGAGTGCCATTACAGGCTTTTTGACAGGTTTATTATTTTACAGCGCACTGTTGTATTGGATAGTGATAGTGTTGGGCCGTTATGGCGGACTTCCTCTTTATGTGACAATTCCTGCCATGCTTCTCCTGGCAGCATATATGAGTCTCTATATAGCAGCATTTATGGGGCTTCTTTCCATGTTAGCCGGGCGCTCCTGGCATAAGGAGCGACCACTGGTTTCTATGGTTGTATTAGCGCCTGCCCTTTGGGTTGGTCTGGATTGGTTCAGAGGAATATTTGGGACGGGATTTCCCTGGATGGACCTTGCATATGGACTGTATAAACAACCTCTATTTATCCAAGCTGCTGATCTGGGAGGCCATTATCTTATAACTTTTTGCCTGATCCTCATAAATGCTTTACTGGTGTACCTGTTTGAAATACAAAAAAATCAGGTCAGATGGAATGTTATGGCAGAAAAACGGATCATTCTTTTTCTATCCTGTTTTCTGATGTTTATTGGCGGATATTCTTTTTTGCAGTACCAGGAGTTTACCAGGTCAAAAGGGAAAACACTGGACGCGCAGGTCACCGTGGTCCAGGGCAATATTGCTCAGGATGAAAAATGGACACCAGAGAAAAAGCAGGAAACTGTTGATAGGTATATAAATCTTTCAAAAAAAATTCTGGACAATAACCAGAGCGAACTTGTGGTCTGGCCAGAAACAGCTCTGCCATTTTTTCCACAACGGGAACCACTTTTCCAGGAAATTGTTGATTTTGCAATTACTGAGAATGTCTGGCTATTGACTGGTACCCCTTTTTACACGAGAAGAACTCTTAAACCGGAAGAAAAAGGTGCAAAGGAGATAGATTATTTCAATAGTGCAATTTTAATAAATGCCAAAGGAGAGCTTGCTGGTCGTTACGATAAGCAACATCTAGTGCCCTTTGGTGAATATGTTCCCATGCGACGGGCTTTGCCTTTTCTGGAACCTCTGGTCCAGGCAGTGGGAGACTTTACTGTTGGCAGGTCTGCAGAACCGCTCATGTTTGGCGGCCTCAAAGTAGGCGTGCTCATCTGTTTTGAATCTATATTTCCAGATCTTGCAAGAAAGCAGGTTGAAAATAAAGCCAATCTTCTGGTTAATATAACAAATGACGCCTGGTACGGACATTCAAGTGCCCCGCATCAAACATTGGCAATGGCTGTGTTCCGCGCAGTCGAAAATAGAAGAAGCCTCGTCCGTGCTGCTAATACTGGGATTAGCTGTTCTGTCGATCCAGCTGGTGATATTGTCGTGCAAACGAAAATTTTTTCAGAAGATTCGTTTCTGGCAAATATTCCTGTGCTGGAAAAAAACACTCTTTATACAAGGATTGGCCATTATTTTGGGGCTTGTTGCTTTTCCTTTGTTTTAGCTTTCCTCATATTTAAACGGAAATAGTTGTTGTTTAAACGCCTTCATGGAAATTCTTTTTTATATTAGATAATATTCACTTTCACCTTTTTTCTTGTATATCTCTTACCTTTTTCTTTCTTGTTTTATTTTCTCTCTTTGAATATAACCGTTTTTGAGAGGGAGTTTGGTAACAGTAGCCGGCACCAATTTTTCTAGAAGAGGCAGAGGATGGGAAAAGAGGAACTGAGGGTACATAAAAGAATTCCATATCCAACGGACATTCTTATTAATGGTATTTTTACGGTAAAAGGTATTGATATCAGTGAAGGTGGATTGTATG
>CAMYOP010000147.1 GCA_947260045.1 uncultured Desulfobulbaceae bacterium | reverse complement strand
GAACAGAGATTGATTACTTTTTGAATTTGAGAAATGACCCCAGCTGAGAAACAGAGAGGCTTTTGCCATGCCATGATGAACAGCCCAGAAGGTCAGAAGGAAGTATGCTGAAACTTTAAGCTCTGGGAAAAGAAGGCCACAAGAGATTGTGACCACAACATGACCCATCTGACTGATACTGGATCCCGCTAAAATTGATCCTGGTTTGTTTTGCCGCAGGCCAAGTATGACACCATAGAACACCGCAATTGCCCCCAGTGTGAGAAATACCAAGATAATCCAGGGAGAAGAAAGTTCGCACGGCAGCAGAAATCTGATAAAACCAAGTATTCCGGCATTTATCATGGAGCCAGCCAGGGCAACTGATCCTGGGATGGGGACTGTCCTATACGTTTCAATCATCCAAAAGTGGAGCGGCAGGGCTCCAAGTTTTACCCCAAAACCCAGGTAGAGGAGAAAGGCAGTAATCGAATTTATTTCTATTCCATGAATACCTGCCAGTTCAAGCCCTCTGGAGCTGTTGGCCAGAAGAACAAATGCTGCAAAAAGAGCCACTTCGCCGATTACCACAAATATGAGATAGACAAATCCCGCCTTTAAATTTTTTGATTCTGTTTTCAGCACGATCATCCCATAGACAGCAAAGCTCATGAGAGCATAGAGCAGGTAAAAACCCAGGATATCCTGGGCCAGAATAAGGCCAAAATTACCAACCATAGCAGCAAGAAAGTATTGGCTGTAAGGATGGTTTTCGTCAGGAGTTCTTTTGGCAAATGATGCCAGTATCCAAATAAAGGCGGAGGAAAGTAAAAAGATCTGTCCTGTTTTATCGAGCCCCATGTGTCCACCCATAAAGAACCAGGGAACTTCAACAACTGTATCCACTGGCAGCAGGAAAGGAGTCAAAAAAGCAGGCAGACAGGCCAGGGGCAAAAACAGATCAATCCACTTTCTCCAAAGCTTACAACCATACATGATGGCTAAGATGAGAGGAAACCCAGCAACAAGAGAGAGCAGAAGGGTCTGGGGTATGTAATGGTTCAGGATGGAAGTCATTGCAACAAATAATCCTCCACAATGAAACGAACCCAGGAAAGAGGACTGAATTCACTATTTGCAACCAGACCGATAATCAAAATGATACATGCGGTTACAAGAGGAGGGATAAGCAGCATCCAGTGCGTTTCGAATGTATCAAATTGTTTTTCATCGGGATATGGCTGGTCTCTTTCCTGAAACCAGGATTTGATAATAATGGGGAGAAAATAGAGAGCATTGAGGAAACTGCTGATGACAAGTACTGCCAATACCCACCATGCCTGAGATTCCAGACTGCCGATCCCAAGGTACCATTTGGAAATAAATCCAGCAGTTGGTGGCACTCCTATCATGCCAAAAGCACCGACACTGAAGGCAAGCATGGTTAAGGGCATGCGTTTTGCCACTCCTTTCATCTGGCTGACTTTATGTATACCGAGAGTTTCAGCCAGATTACCTGCACAAAAAAACAGGGTTATTTTCATAATGCCCTGGTGGACTAGGTGCACTAGGCCGCCAATAAGGGCCGCCGATTGATCTGCCATACTTACTCCAAGAGCTATATATGAGACCTGGCTGACTGTAGAGTAGGCAAGTCTTCGTTTTAGGTCATCTTGCTGCAATGCCTTCACTGACCCGTAGAGAATGGTTGCGGCGGCAGCAAAACCGAGTATTGGCAATAAATTTAGGCTTTGCATGTTTTTGATACCATAGACATCCAGAACGATACGGATAATGCCAAAAGCACCAGCTTTCACAACAGCCACCGCATGCAGGAGAGCACTGACAGGTGCGGGGGCAATCATGGCGGCAGGCAACCAGCCATGGAGAGGGATCAGAGCGGCTTTGACTCCAACACCTATAAAAAGAAAAAGAAAGAGAATAGTCATTTGGGTAGGGTAGGCTTGTATCAGTGCTGGCGAAAAGCCTCCAGCCATAAAATCTATTGGGCCTGTAAGCGTTTGGAGCCAAATAACAGAAAACAGAAAAATGGAACCGCCTGAAAATGTATAAATAAGGTAATGGCTACCAGCCTTGAGAGCTTGTTCGGTGCCTCTGTGAATAATTAAGGGGTAGGTTGTCAAGGTAAGCATTTCATAGAAAAGGAGAAAGGTGATGAGGTTTCCGGCAAGGGCGATTCCCGTTGTTACTGAAACGCACAGGCTGAAAAAACCGAAAAAATGACTGCGGTTTGGCGAGTTCTCCAAATAACCGATTGCATACAAGGTGGTGAGAAGCCAGAGGACGGAAGACAAAGTACAAAAAAGTGCAGAAAGCGGATCAGCATGTAAAACCAGTTCAATATCAACTAGTAATCGAAGCCTGACTTCATAGGACTGGCCAAAAAGGATGCCAACATCCATGATCAAAACGAGTATGATTTTGAGTAATGCTCCAGACATGTTGAGGACAGATCTGAATACATGGCGATCTTCCTCCAGAGAGAATATGATCAGTCCAGGAATAAGAGAAGATAACAGGATGATAACCAGCAGCCAGCCACCTGCAAACATCACATGATTCCTCCAATGGAGACCAATTTTTTTGAGAGCAGCAGGATTGAAACCATATACGGGGCCAAAATACCAAGTATCAGTGATAAAATTGCCAGAAAGAGGGGAGGCCATTCAAGGAGCATGGAGTGCGCTTTTTTTTCAATAATTATTGTATCTGGCGGCATAACATATAACTTGCTCACTACACGATAGACATAGGCAGCAGCCAGAAGGCTACCAAGCATTATGACAATTCCCCACCACCATTTATGCATTTCAAAAGCCGCATAAATCAGCATCCATTTAGCGATAAATCCTCCAGAAGGCGGCAAGCCCATCAAATTGACTCCAGCTATAGTATAGGCAAAAACCGTGACAGGCAGGTAGGCCCTGACACCTGTCAACTCATTAATCCTATCATGTTTTACATGGAGAAAGATTGCGCCCGAGGCCATAAACATAGCGGTTTTGGCAAAGCCATGGCCCATGGCCATACAGATGACAGGAAGCCAGTATAATTTTTCCTGGATCTGGGTGAGAGGAAAAGCAATGAACAGATATCCGAGTTGGGCAACTGTTGAATAGGCTATGAGCAGTTTCATGCGGTGTTGCCGTAATGCCTGTATGGAGCCCCAGAAAACTGCACCCGTACCAAGAAGACCTATTACAAAAAGGGCACCAGGAGTGACAAGATCGTTGAAGATGTCAAACCAGAATCGAAAGAGTAGATAAAAGGAGGCCTTTACTACCAGAGCAGATAGTATGGCGCTGACAGGAGCGAGTGCATTGGCATGGGCAGGCGGTAACCAGAAATGCATGGGAAAAAGGGCAGTTTTCAGCATCAGGCCAACACTCATTAAGGCAAATGCTGTATGTGCACCTTTCATGGGCGGAACAAGCCGTAACATGTCAAGATCAAGTAGAGCGTATGTTTTATATAAAAATGCTATACCGAGCAGGTAGGAGAGGGAACCAAGCAGGCTGACTAGAAGATAACGAAATGCAGCAATCTGGCTTGATGGTTTGGCTGACAGGGCAGAGAGTGCAACTGCTGATAAACCTATAAGTTCCAGGGTGACATAAATATTAAAAATATCTCCAGCCAGAAAAAGACCATTGAGCGAACCAAGCAAAATCATCCACAGTGGCCAGAAAAATTGAAGTTGACGTTCGTGTCTGCCAGGTTTGGAGGGTGAGGCTATACGGAAAGAAAAATAGCCTGCTGCATAAAGCGTTATGGTGATTGAAGTTACTCCTGTCATCAGGAGCATCAGAAGGCTGGGGCCATCAGTACGCAGAGAAATTCCAACAATTGATGCAAGGAGGCTGATTGAGAAGCCTTTTCGGTAGAAAATAAATGAAAGCAGTCCGCCACCTAAAGGTATAAGTATTGGTGCCATGATCCATGGTGTTGGCTGCATGATATTCAATCTTTTTGTCCTTTGTTCTTCCTGAAAGGAAGTAATCTTTTGAAAACAGCCGAGCCTGTAGTCTCTTGTACTCTGCAGGCAAGAACAAGTGCCAGGGCAGTGGTACTGACTGAAACAACAATTCCAGTAAGGACCATTGCCTGTGGCACAGGATCAAGTAGAGCGGGATCAGGAGAGTAGGCTGTCGTAATAAGCAGCAGAAAGACACCACTTGCCATGAAGTTAATGGCTAAGATTTTTCTGAGTAAATGGGAACAGAGAATGAGAGCAGTAAATCCCATGCAAAATAGCGCGATACCTGTAACTGAGTAAATAAGTGTTGTTATCATAGGGTTGAGCCTTTTCTTTGAGCTATTGATGACTCCTGCGCTGGTCGGCCTCCAGCAAAGAGTGCGGCCAGGGTTAGACCGATGGAGATTGCACAGGCAATTTCAATAAAGAGTAAAAGCTGGGAAACAATGGCCGCTGGATAGGCCATGAATGTCTTATTTGTGAAAATACAGTAAAAAGCGATCAGGATAAAGGTAACAGGACCAAGGATAAAACCAAGGCGTAGATGGATAGAATGTATTTGGATAAGTTTGGGAAAATCGCTCACAAGCAGGAGGACTCCAGCTGCAGCCAGTATTGAGCCACCCTGAAAGGCACCCCCTGCAAAACGGGTACCCTGCCAGACAAGATAAAAAGCAATCAGGATCATTAATGGAATGAGCAACCTGACACAGCTTATCTGAATGGTACTTGTCTTAATAAGGGCTTGGGGAAGCGATGCCCGACCAATTGACCAGGCACCAAGAATAGAAAGAAATAAGACCATCACTTCAAGTAATGTGTCATAACCGCGGAAATTAAGCAGTACTGCAGTCACTGGGCTTTCTGCGCCACTTTTGGGCAAAGCGGATTGTACCTGAGCAGCGAGCCCGCCAGCTTGTTCAATGGATAACAATGTGTAGCTAAGAAGTAAAAAAAGACCTGAGGTGAGCAATATCACAGGTAAGGCCAAAGAATTCTTCCTTTCTGGATATGTATTATGACTGCTCATCATTTTCCTGCTCATCATTTCTTTCAAGACGACGCTCTTTTTTCTGTAATTTTTCCATGCGTCTGTATGCTGCTAAAAACAACGGTCCTGTAAGACCAGCGCCCAGTGCAGCTTCGGCAAGAGCCACGTCAGGAGCATGTAGGCGAACCCAGGCGAGTGCCATCAGCAGACCAAATGAGACAAAAAGAATTACAGCTTTAAAAATATTATCAGTTGAAAGGGATTGGTAGGCAAGCCACAACAATGCTGTGATAAGTGTCAGGTCAAAAAAAGTAAGTATATAAAAGTTTAAAGCTGTATCCATGGCTCTATCTTTTTTGTCCGTGCCGTGCGGGCAATGAGATGACTGCAGACAGAGCTGGCAAGCAATACCAAGAACCAGATCATTAATAACTTGAGGATAATGAAAATATTGTCTGCAGTAACACAGAGGCCAATGATAATGAAACCAAGGCCAACATTATCTGCTTTTGTCAGTACATGTAATCTGGTGTAAATATCTGGAAATCTGTAGAGACCTATCGTCCCTGATAGAAAAAAGAGCAATCCTGTCAGGATAAAAAATAGGCTAACACCTTCAGAGAGGATCATCGCTCTTCCTCAGCTCAGGTTCTTCCTGCCAGGCTCTACGAATAAATGTCAATATCGCAAGAGTTGCCAAAAGGGCAAAAACGCAGGCAATATCAAGTAGTTCAATGCTGGAAAATGCTTTTGATAAAAGGAGTAAGGTGCCAATCCCACATGTACATAGGAGTTGGATGGCAAGCATTCTGTCGACGTTTGTCGGGCCAATCATTATGCGCGCAAGACCTGCACAGATATTGAGCAGCAGAAAACAGGCTAGTAGTATATAGAGCGTACTCATCTCTTCTCATTTCCTAATTCATGTTGATAAAGAGATGCTACATGGGCTTCCAATTGTAATAATCCTGACCAGACAGGTGCTTTTGTATCAATGGTATGAACAATGATTACGTCATCTTCAACATCAACACTCAGAGTTCCTGGAAGTAACGTTATGACATTGGCAAAAAAGACGCGGGGAGCACCAGCAGGAAGAAAAGTTTTGAACAAGAGCATGCCAGGGAAAAGCGGGAGCTCAGGGGAAAGGGCGCGGCGCATGACATCAATGCCACCTTTCAGTGATTGGTAAAGAAAGTAGGGCGTGAATGATAACATTCCAAGTGGATTGAGATAGTGCTTTTCTCTGGATATCAGCTGGCGTCCACACCAGATGGCAAGACAGATTGCAGGAATACCAAGAAGAAGACTTTTTAGTTCTCCTCTTGTCAGGATGAGCCAGACAAACAGGTAGCTGGTAAAATGGGCGAGAAGAGAAAGCAGGGTCGCGGAATTTGTGCTGTACCAAGAAAGGACGTTTTTCATCAGCACCACCATTCTGATCTATTTCAAGACTTTGCACAAACGAGAAAAACAGAGCAAAAAATGAACACTTTCCTTTATTTGTATCATATACCCATCTCTGATCAGTCGAAAGCGAAAAGTAGCAAACTCCACTTTAGGGTGTAGAATCATCATCTGGTATTTTCATCCTTGCACGTACCCAAAACCTTCTTATCATGTTGTATATATTAATGAGAAAAAGAAATTCTTTTATTGCAGCTGAAAATCACTGAGTCTTCAGACAAAAAAAAAGAATTATGTTGGGAAATGGAGTGTGTTTTTTACAGTATAAAGTGGCTGCTTAATTGATTTTTGTAATTACCACTAAAGCTCAGTTAGAAACTAATAAGGAGTGGACCGATTTTATTTTTCCGTTATTATTCGGGAGACAGAATAATTTTCGCTGATAATACGCGAAAAAAATTCGGTCCCCTTAGGCTTAGGAAAAATTTTGGTAAGCGCAGACTCCGATCTGTCTCCCGGTTTTAACTCAGCTTTAGAGGTAGTCACTTTCATTTTTACCTACACGCACAAAAAAGACTCAGTCCACCAAATGAATTAAGGGCGCTGGCTTTGAAGGTATCAAATTCCAAATATGCTCTCCAGAGACTCTTATTATCCGTGCTGTTTTTCACCAGTGCGATAATTCCTGCTCCTTTGGGAGCTTCATCCCTTGATGAAACCATCAAAAAGAGGTTGGCCATGGGTGAAAAATCCAACAGACTCATACATGAAAAAAGTCCATACCTTCTCCAGCACGCATTCAACTCTGTTGATTGGTATCCATGGGGTGAAGAAGCGATGCAGAAAGCCAAGGCAGAGAATAAACCGATATTCCTCTCCATTGGCTATTCCACATGTCATTGGTGTCATGTCATGGCACATGAATCATTTGAAGATAAAGAAATAGCAGTCCTTCTTAATCAGTGGTTTGTCTCTATAAAAGTGGACCGTGAAGAACGGCCAGATCTCGACCAGATGTATATGGCTGCAACCCAAATGTATTCTGGCAGTGGCGGCTGGCCAATGTCTGTATTCCTCTTTCCAGACGGGCGGCCGTTTTTTGCAGGCACTTATTTTCCCCCAGAAAGTCGTTATGGCAAACCCGGCTTTGATGATATCCTTCTGGCCATCCACCGAGCCTGGGAAGATAAAAATGAAGATCTTCAAAAGTCAGCAAATCAGATAATTTCTGCTATTGAAAGCAGTGATCAGGTTGGAAGTTCAACTGTTATAGAAAAAAATATATTTGATAAGACCTACCTGAACATTGCAAAAGAGTTTGACTCGCAATACGGAGGATTTGGCAGCGAACCGAAGTTTCCTCGACCTGTGGTTTTTAATTTTCTTCTGCGTTATTGGCATGGTCAGGGAAATCAAAAAGCACTTGATATGGTACTTGAGACCCTTGAGTCTATGGCCCAGGGCGGCATGTATGATCAACTTGGTGGTGGCTTTCATCGTTATTCAGTTGATGGTCAGTGGCGGGTACCCCATTTTGAAAAGATGCTCTATGACCAGGCCCAGCTTGTCAATTCCTACCTTGATGCCTATCAAATTACTGGAGAAGAAACCTACGCCCAGGTGGCACGTGAAATTATACGTTATATTTTACGTGATATGACAGATCCTGGAGGAGGATTTTATTCTGCTGAAGATGCAGACAGCGCAGATCCGTATGACAGTAAAAAACATAGCGAGGGTGCTTTTTTCCTCTGGACCTAAGAGGATATAATAGACACGCTGGGTAACTATATCGCTGAAATATTTAATTACTGTTACGGCGTTGAAGACAGTGGCAATGCTCTGTCTGATCCACAGGAGGAGTTTGTTGGTAGAAATATTTTGTATGTGAAAAAATCACCGGAGGATGCTGCAAGTCATTTTAAAGTAGATCTTGAAGAGGTTCTTGCCATCCTGGAGGGGTCTGAAAAGAAGTTATTGGCAAAGCGGGAAAAACGAGTGCGACCGCACCTTGATGATAAAGTTATCACATCCTGGAACGGACTCATGATAGGCGCTTTTGCCAGAGGTGGAGCAATTCTGGATGCGCCTGAAATGATTACGGCAGCACAGAAAAGCGCCCATTTTATTAAAAGAAACCTCTACGACGTAAAAACAGGACTTCTTAAACGGCGGTATCGTGATGGAACAGCTGGCCTGCAGGGGCAACTCGATGATTATTCTTTTCTGGTAGCAGGGCTTCTTGATCTGTACCAGGTGGTACATGATCCGGAATTGTTGAAATGGTCTCTGGCTCTTACTGACAGTCAGGTAAAACATTTTTGGGACGAGAAAAATCATGCATTTTTTAACAGCGCTCAGGATGCATCACTCATTGTCCGCATGAAAGGAGACTACGACGGTGCTGAACCTTCAGCAAATTCTATTGCAGCAATGAACCTGATTCGTCTTGCCGAGCTGACAGAAAACGAGGAATACCGTAATAAGGCTAAGCAGCTTATGGAATTTTTCAGTGATCGTCTTAATAAATATCCACAAGGCCTGGTGCAAATGCTTTGTGCCTGGGATCAGTTTCAAAAAAAATCCCAACAGGTCATAATTGCTGGTAAAAAAGATAAAGATGACACCAGAAAATTGTTTGAAACTGTTTATAAAAATTATAATCCTGGTCGGATTGTATTACTGGCAGATGGGGGAGAAAATCAAAAATATCTGGCAAAAATGCTGCCATTTTTTGGGAGTGCAGAAGTGCTTGAAGGTAAAGCAACTGCCTATGTTTGCAAGGATTTCACCTGTCTTGTACCGACAAGTGATGTGGAAACCCTTGCAAAACAGTTACAGCAGGAACAAAAGGAGTAGTAATTCGAAATTCAATATACCTGTAAAACTTAAAGTGAGCCATCAGTCAGACCTTTTGGCAGGATGTGTTTTACATCGTATATGACATTTTCATCCTGGCAAAGAGCCTTAATGTCTTCCCTGCCAAGAGCTGCAAATTCATTATGAGCTACCGCCAGGACAACCGCCGCATAATTGCCAGAATCAATGGATTTTAACAGTTCAATACCATAATATTTACGGGCCTCAACACTATCTGCCCAAGGGTCGTACACCTGGACGTCTGCACCATAGGAGCTTAACTCTTTAATGATATCGATAACACGGGTGTTGCGTAAGTCCGGGCAGTTCTCTTTAAAGGTCAGGCCCAGAATAAGTATGCTGGAATCGCCAACATGGATATGTTTTTTCAGCATCAACTTGACAATTTCAGAGGCAATATAGCGCCCCATATCATCATTTAGGCGCCTGCCAGCCAGGATCATTTCTGGATGATAACCAACTTGCTGGGCTTTATGGGTGAGGTAATAGGGATCAACGCCTATACAATGACCTCCAACAAGTCCTGGACGAAACGGCAGGAAATTCCATTTTGTACCAGCAGCTTCCAGAACTTCATAGGTATCGATATTGAGTCTGTTAAAGATGAGGGAGAGCTCGTTAATAAGAGCAATGTTAACATCTCGCTGGGTATTTTCGATGACTTTTGCTGCTTCGGCCACTTTGATAGAGCTTGCTTTGAAAGTGCCTGCCGTGATGATTTGTTGATATAAGGAGTCAATCATGTCAGCAATAATTGGAGTTGAACCTGAAGTCACTTTAATAATAGACGGCAGTCTGTGCTCTGAGTCTCCGGGATTAATCCTCTCAGGACTATACCCGACATAAAAATCAGTATTGAATACAAGGCCCGATATTTTTTCAAGAATAGGAATGCAGACTTCTTCTGTGGCCCCTGGGTAAACTGTTGATTCGTATATAACAATGTCATCTTTTTCTAAAACTGCACCAACAGCGTGGGAAGCGCCTTCAAGGGGACTCAGGTCAGGTCGACGACTTTTGTCGATAGGTGTAGGGACGGCGACAATGTATATATTGCATTTTGAGAGGTCTGCAATGGAGTCGGTAAAGGCAAGTTGACTGGCTTCAAGGAGTTCTTCTTGCGATACTTCCATGGTGGAATCAATGCCATCTCGAAGCTCAAGGATTCGTGAGTCCTTCAGGTCAAAGCCAGTGGTTTTGAATTTTTTGCCAAATTCCACAGCTAAGGGGAGACCAACATAGCCCAAGCCAATTATGGCGATATGAAGTTTTTCAAAATCTAGCATATCTGTTCTCAAAGTTATTTATATTTTTTGCAGGGTGTTATTGTATGCCGTAAAGCTATAATCCTTCAAACACCTCTGCTACGTTCAGGCCAAACTAGGGTGTGTAACTGAAGTTGCATCCGTGCATTCAACCTGTTTTTCAAAATAAGTTCAGCAAGTATGGCTGGTTCAAGGCGGCCTGTAACAGGGGACAGCAGAACCGTTGCTATCTGATCGAGACGATGTGCTTCAA
>CAMYOP010000146.1 GCA_947260045.1 uncultured Desulfobulbaceae bacterium | reverse complement strand
CTCCAGATAAGGCGATCATTTGGAAATGGTTCGGGCTCATCATCATCCAGACTGGCGCTTAGATGATTCAAGCGGCCCCAGGGGAAATCGTTTTCAGTTGTAGTTATACGGGCTCTAGGTGGAGTATTACCACATGCAAGCTTGTTCAGAACAATGGTTTTATCAAGTGCCCTGACAGTGAGCTCCATGCCGTCATGGGATAAATTGGCAGAACCCTGGATGAGTTCTTGGTTGGTCGTTAATCCTGATACTTTCAGATGACCTCTTGTTGTCACCATTCCTGTAAGGACAAATGATCTCTTGTCGCCAGTAGAGGCACCATATTCACTGGCAAGAATGCTTGGCAGAGTATGGCTTTCAAGGATAACCTCACCACTGCCATTGACCAGTCCGTTTCCCGCTCTGGTTTCCAAATAATCGGTATGAGCAGTAACCCCAAAATCGACATGGTATGTTTTGGAAACAGGAATTGGCAGAAGAGGGAAAAGAGGAACCCAGACAGTGATTGACTCTCTGTATGTACCACAATATGAACCAAAAAAACGTGAATCAGATGCTGCCTGAATCGTTGAAGCCAAGCAGGCGAAAAACATCAAAAAGGTCAGTAGAGAAATGAGGATTTTTTTGGAAACAGATCGCATGATGTGCTCTCCCTTTCACTTATGGCCGCTTAAGGCCGACATGAGGTTGTCCTGTTTGCTGTATAATCCTGACTATATTCGGTGCAGGTTAATTGTAATTGAGCTGGGCAATCATCATCTGCTGCAATCAGTCGAACTGTCGCCTCACACTCGTCTTCTTGTCTTGTGCTTCCACCTTCGGGAAGCGGGTGCGCTATATGGAGTGTTCCTTCGGAGGTCCCAAGCTCAGAAACATGCCCTTCAAAACGGAGCATTTCCCAGGGGTGCAAGGCATCTCTCCCTGTTTGGCGCGCACTAAGGGTGATTGAACCATTTATAAGGGTATCAGTGCTGTCTCTCTCTGCGCTATGATACACTGTAAAAGTCGTCTCACATTCATAGATTCCCGTTGATCCACATAATGGATGGCTGGATGTAAAAATACCTTCAAACCGTGGATCTGCAGGCAGCGGTGGATCTGGATCAAGAGGCATGAGACTCCCGCTATTGCAGCCAAGGGAAGGAATTAAGGCAATGTTGGTTGCCATAATCAGTATGAGATACAGTAAATTTTTCATGGTATCTGCCATTACTCTGTCCCATCAGGTATGCAAGATACTTTCACAAGTGACACTTCCTCTACAGAGTTTTTATGACGAATTATCAATCTTTCTGTTGCAATGGTGTAAAATCCCTCCAGCTCAAACTCTTCAGGGGAATCGTCTGCATTGTCCCAAGTTGCAGTTATGTCAGAAGCTAATAACGTATCCACTTCAGAATGAGTTGCATGACCAGAGAACACCCAAATATCTTCCTCTTGGACACCAAGTTCAGAGAGTCCCTTAGCGATACCCCTGAAAGAGTAAGAATCATCCAGATTATTAAAGTCAAGATGGCCTAATTCACGACCATCCGAATGTTCAAAACAACCTCCGGTAAAAAGATAGTCCGGATCATGTGAAAGAGGCGGGAGCAGTAAAGAGCATCCCATTGAATCGAAAAGAGCAATTGCTCCAAAAAAAACAAGTACAAGATATATTAGATCCCTTTTCATTATTGGCGCCTCATAATAAAAGGACTCCCAATTCCCTGAACAGTGAGTTCGTCACCAGCTTCTGAAATGGTAATAACAAGGATTGTTCGACTTTCATCAGAGAAAAGGACTGAGCCCTTTGCTTTATCGCTAGCGATCTGTTTTCCAACTACTGCAATTGGCTTGTCTCCCGCAAAACCAGATCCTGCAATGAGCATATCATTTTGAGTGAGGCGCAGTCGGATGGGAAGTGGCCCTTGTGTGAAATAATTACCGCTAAAGGTTCCTGGGCTAAGGTTAATGGTATCATTATTGCGACTGGTAAGAACTTTTTCACCAGATATGGAGATTTCTGACCTGTTACCGTCAGGCGTGAATTTGAGATAGCCGTTAAATTTTTTGCCATCTTCAAAAATAAAGTTTGCCGGGCCATGCCATGACGTAAGAGAGGCAAGGCTGAAAGCCCGCGGACCAATATTGCCATATCCTGTTATTTTATTTTCTTTTTGGTGCAGGAAGAGGGTAAGGGGTTCTCCTGCTTCAGTATGTCCGGAGAAGGAACCGCCTAAGCTCGCTGGTGAGTGAGAAATTTTAGGTGCGCATCCACCAGCTGCCAAAAGTAAACATAAGAGCGGAAGAAGGACCCTGGCCGTTGCCTGGAACTTGAGATGCGATTGAATGGTATAAATCTTAAATAGATGCTTCAGCCCCATAACGTTCTCCTTTGCTGGACAACAAATAATCTGAGGTGATAGTGCGAAGAGTAATTTTTAAGACCGGAACCAATACAGCAAGAGAAAAAATTCCGGCGAAAGCGTTTGTCAAAGACATTGGAACATGTCGATATTTGATGCCGGTAATAAAATATTGTACTAATAACTTATTAAAACAACAAAGAAAAAACAAATCAAGGAGTTTTTTCAAGCTCTTCGGAAACCATTGGCTTGCAAGTGATTTGGAGGAATGATTAACAGTGACCGTTACGGATACAAAAAGATTCGTGCTTGGCTTTGATATCGGCAGCAGTGCCATTCATAGTGCAATTCTCAACCAGGATTTAGAAATTATCCATTGTGGCAAACCTCTTATGCATTTTGCAGATATTGCAGGTGCAATGGCTGAAGTCTGGGAAGAGAACCTTAGGCATATCAAAAAAGAAAACATAATAGGCACTACTTTTACAGGGGAGGGTGCCCAAATTTTTTCTTCAGTCCTGAAAGATTTTCATTTTGTCCATGAAAGTGTAGCTATTCCACGAGGAGGAGCACTGCTTGAGCCAGATGTCCGCTATATCTTTTATATTGGGGCAAAAAATACCTATTTCTTTGAGATTTCTTCATTGGGTAAGCAGGCTATCGTTAATGAATGGAAAACGGGCAGTAAGTGTGGAGGAGGAGCTGGAACACTCATTGAAAAACAATGCCGCCGTCTTTTTCAGGATTCAGTGATAAGGCAGAATGTGAATGACTGGCGATATCTGGATGAAGGAGCTGCCAGGGAAGAGCGCTGCATCCATCGCCATGCTGAGCAGAAACGGCTGGAAAAAATGTTTGACCTTGCTGAACGTCAAGCTGGCAGCTCAGAAAATCCCAGTCATTTTCTAGCTCGTTGCGGGGTTGTCATTCAGTCTGACCTGATTCACAAGCAAAATCAAGGGGCCCTGCAAGCTGATAACCTGGCGGGCCTTTTTCAAACCATTGCCCATAATTATATGATTGATGTACTTGGGGGCAGAGATCATACTTTTTTTAAAAAGGCAGCTTTGGCACTTGGTACAGGTGGCGTGTTGAAAAACAGAATTGTGAATACTCAGCTTGCCCAGCTGGTTGGGCTTCCAGTATTACAGCCAAACCGTGCATCAGCAATTGCTGCCATAGGTGCTGCTGCGTAAGGATTGGAAAATGGGAACAGGGCTGTTTTTGATCCGATAATGCTTGAACAGGGCCTCGTAATAAGGAGAAAAGAGCGCCCTGTAGCTCCGTCGCTTTCGAGTTGCCTTGCAAATATTACAGATCACAGGGCTACAGTAAAAAAGAACTTATCTCCAGGAACAGAGGTTGTCATAGGCATAGATGGTGGCAGCACAACCACAAAGGGAGTGCTTGTTGAGTATCGTAACAGGGAGCTGCTGGATAAGATATATATCAGCACCCATGGCAATCCCGAAGGATCTCTAAAAAAGGTCATATCGTATCTTGGGAGACATCAAAACAATATTAAAGTTCTTGGTGTCGGGGCAACAGGGTCGGCACGCACCTTATATGAGAAAATTCTGCTCAGTAAAGAAAAAGCTGAAAATTTGAAAAAGAAAGGAATTTCGCCCAGTGATCTGATCACAGATGAAATTACCTGTCACGCCTTGGGAGTAAAACAGTATGCTCCTGACATAGAAACCATCTATGAAATAGGCGGACAGGACATGAAATATACCCAGTTTGGCGTAGATGGTGCTGTGAAAGAAGCAAAAATGAACCATAGCTGTCAGGCGGGCAGCGGTCAAACCCTGGAGAATTTAGCCGAGATCATTGATCTCAAAGTCGAGGACTCTTTACAGGAGGCAGCCCTAAAAGCAGAGCAGGTACCAATCATCGATTCGACCTGTGGTGTTTTTATGGAAATGGATACAAATCGACTTATTGCTGAAGGGTTTAGCCGCGAAGAGATAGCAGCTGCAATTGTCAGAGCAACTGCTGCCAGCTATTTTTATAAATTCGTTGGCGGTGCAAATCAGAATACAGGAAAATGTTCTGCCCAGGGAGGGCCAGCTCTTGGCCGGGCGTTTTTGGCAGCACTGGCACAGGTTAGTGGCCGCTCTATAGAAGGTCTTCCCCACCGGGAAATTTTTGGTGCCTGGGGACAGGCTCTTGACATCATAAATAATATAAAGAAGATGTCCCAAAAAGGTCTTCCCTCTGACACTGCTTTTCGTGGCTGGGGCTTGGTGGATATGGTTTTTAGTAAAGAAACCAGTGCCTGCAGTACCTTACTTGGTGAGAGCTCCTGCACTGTCAGGGATTGTACGCTTGATGTCTATACAGCTGACCAGGAAAGTATCATAAGCGGGGGGTATTGCCCAAAAGGAAACTCAGATGTCAGTAAAAAACCAAGACTGCATTATGTCGAGCGCTATCACCAAATACTTGAAAAACATTTTAACCAATATGGAATGGTACTCAGTGATTCAAAAGTGGATGGTGAACCCCTTGACCTGATCCCAAATTCCATAGGTATCAAACGCAGCAGCGCAACTCTTGGCCCAAAATGTATCTGGTCAGCGGTACTGTTACGAGAGCTTGATTTTTTCCCTGTGCTCTCACCTGTCAGTGACAGGTTTATTGCCAAAAAGGGCATTGAGCTTGCTCGTTCTGAATATTGTATTGGAGCAAAGCTGGCAACAGGGCACGCCTATTTTTTGAAGCAGCATCCGCAGATTCAATATCTTTTTAATCCAAGTTTTATTGATAAACGTCAGGAAAATGGGCCTGACTTAAAATATTGTATTTACACAGAAGCTGAGGGCTACGTCCTGCGTAATGTTTTGTCACTACAGGTGGAAAAACAATTTAATCCGATTTTGCATTTTGGTGATACTCCACTTCTGGTCCATTTTCTCCAAAAAGAACTCAGGCGTCTTGGCTTTAAGCACTCCAGGAAAAAAATAAAAAGGGCACTGGTCTCCGCAAGTGAAGCCCAGCAAACTTTTCAGCAGGAACTTTACAGGCAGGGTGATCGCTTTTTGGCAAAACTTGCAGCTCGTAAAGAACGGGGTTTTGTTGGTCTGGGACGGGATTATGTGCTCCTGGATCCTGAAGCTTCCTCACAATCTGGTACCTTGTTTTCACAGCTTAGAGGGCTTCATTATATCCCACAGATATTTTTGGAGCATCACTTTAATGGTTTGAATATTGACCATATTGCAGACAATGAATTTTGGCTAGAGAGTGTTAAAATCCTAAAGGCCAATAGTTACGTTGCCATGCACCCATCACTTTTTGGAGTCCGCATGATGAATTTTTCCTGTGGGCCCGATTCAATAAAAATTTATCAGGAACGCACAATTCAAGAATCGGTAAAAAAGCCTTTGTTGGAATTAATGATTGACGGTCAAACAAATAATGCACCATTTATTACGCGCATAGAGGCCCATGAAAGAGTGATTGCGCAATATAGGCAACAATCTTTAGAGATTAGGAAAAGAGGTGGGGACAAACAAGCTGGAGCAGGACAAAGAAGCTGGCTGATACCCTACATGGGAAATGCAAGTTATATGGTTGCCGCAGCACTTCGCCACTGTAAAATTCAGGCCCAGGTAATGCCCACTGATACCCAAAAAGGCAATGAGCTTGCCAGGAAGCATCTTTACACGGAAGTTTGTCACCCTTTAAAAGGAGTGGTTGGTGATGTATTGGGTTTTTTGGAGAGCGAAAAGGAAAAACACTCCGAAGAATTCGTCACTGATAATTATATGGTCATGCTGCCCACAACCAGCGGTCCCTGCCGCTTTGGCAAATATAGGGAAATGGTCCAGCAGTTTTTACAAAAGGAACAGCTGGAAAAAATTCCGGTCATTGGGCCAAGCTCCAAAACAGATTACCTGGATGTACCCTTCCCTGACTCTGTCCAGAAGTCAGAAAAGTCGAAATTTCAACAGGTCATGTATCTGGGCATCAGGGCAGGAGATTTGCTCGATGATCTGTATCTGCGCTATCGACCATACAACAAGGCTAAAAGTGCTCTTTTGCGCGTAAGAAACATTTGCTCTGAACAATTGACAAAAATTATAGAAAAAGGTGCTGTTATTTCAGAGCTCGTCGAGTGGGGATATGAAACAGTCTCTCAGTTTGAAAACTATGATGACTATACAGAAAAGCGTTTTCCCTTGGTGCTCTATATAGGGGAAATATATATGAGGCAACATGATCCTTATACAGGGTATGTTGTTGAAAAATTGGAAGAACATGGCCTGGAACTTGTCCGTGAACCTGTTTCCAGTTGGTTGGATTACATCAATAAATTGACAAGGAAAAAGGCTGGGCGTGATTTTCTACTGGGTCTAACATCCGGTAGCCTTGGACGTGCCTGTAAAGCAGCGCCACAGTTGAAGAAATCCATTGTAAAGAGCATGTTCATGGCCAGAATGGATGAGCAAATCTCAAAACCTTTTCATCAGGTATTACAGGATCGCCATCTCTTGCCAGGTCCGATGGAAATGATACAAAATTTAGAGAAGGAACTGGAAATACATGGAGACATAGAGGGTGAATCCCCATTGAGTACCAGTGTTGCCTATCACATTATGCATGGTTTAACAGCCAAGGA
>CAMYOP010000145.1 GCA_947260045.1 uncultured Desulfobulbaceae bacterium | reverse complement strand
GTGTTCTGAAAATACTTTTTTAGCCGACCCGGACGAGCCAGTTGTGGGTATCTTCCAGGGTACCATGCTGTAGGGCTAGAAGTTCGTCATAGAACCGTTTAGCAAGTTTCCCAGTTTTTCCTTCGTTGATAATAATGATTTTATCTTGGTAGCACAGCTCACCAATTGGTGAGATTACGGCGGCTGTACCTGTGCTGAAAATTTCTTTCAGGGTGCCGTTTTCACTGGCCTCCATAATTTCAGCTATATCAATAGGCCGCTCCTTGATATTGAGTGACCAGTCTTTGGCAAGCTGAATGACCGAGTCTCTGGTAATTCCAGGAAGTATTGTTCCTCCAAGCGGAGGGGTGATGAGTTCATCGCCTATCAGGATAAAGGCATTGGATGTGCCGACCTCTTCAACATACTTATGCTCCCTGGCATCAAGCCAGAGTACCTGAGAATATCCTTTATCCTGTGCTTCAGTCAGGGCTTTAACACTGGCGGCGTAATTTCCACCTGTCTTGGCTTCACCCACTCCTCCTTCAACTGCCCGGACATATCTGTCTTCAACATATATTTTGACGGGATTTACACCCTCGGCATAGTAGGCACCAACAGGACTCTTAATTATAAAGAATGTATATTCAGATGCAGGACGCAGGCCAAGGCCTGGTTCAGATGCAATCATTGTGGGGCGCAAATAGAGGGTAGCACCGTCGTTTTGTGGAATCCATTCACGATCCAGGTAGATTAGGGCTTTCATGGCGTGCAGGACTTTATCTACTGGGATCCTCGGCATACACATGCGGATTGCTGATTTATTGAGTCGTTCAAGATTGTCCTTGGGTCTGAACATCAAAATTTGATCCGTAATGAAAGACCATGGCGGCGGGGTCCAGTGTGAAATCCTGGTAGGGTTTTATTTCAGCATCATGCCAGCCGCGTTGACGATTCCAATGCATGACAAACATGTGATCGGTAAAATGAACACCAAATCCTAGATTTTTCTGGTCTGGTTTTTCCTTAAGCTTATTTTCCGGTGCTTTTTGTAGTTTAACTTCTAAGTCGTTACTGAGCATCTTTTTTGTCCTGTTTTGTAAAGCAATTCCCTTTTCTAAAAAATGAGTGTACTATATAAAAAAAATGAGAAAATCAAACAATATAAGTAGAAATAACGGTTACTCCTCAAGTGACCTTGAAACAGGTCCTAAGGCCCAGTGACAGGCTGGAATATAAATCTCTGGAATCATCGAAAGTGAACAAGCAGCTCAATCCTCTTCAGACAAGATATTTTCTCCTGGTTTTCCTGATTGCAATTTTTCTGCTGGGCCTCGTGTTGTGGCCGTTCTGGCAGTTGCTTATTCTTGCCTTTCTCCTGGCTGGTATTTTCCGGCCTATCTATAGCTGGCTGACACGCTGGATGTCGTCGTGGACGGCCTCACTCCTTACCTGTATGATAATTGTTTTTATCGTTTTTGTTCCACTTACTTTTTGCATCGGAGCACTGTCGTCAGAAGCACTCAACTTATACCATTTGGGCAAGGACAGCAACCTGCTGATTAAGTTTCAACAATTTATTCAGAATAACAGACTGGTTCTTGAATTTCAGGAGCTGCTTGCTGGCCAGGGTGTACAATTTGAAGCTGCTGATGTAACGAGTACGGTATCAAAAGTGGCAGGTATGGCCGGGCTCTTTGTATATAATCAGGCCTCTACCTGGGCTACTAATATCATGAGTTTTGCCCTGCAGTTTTGCATCCTCATTCTTGTCGTCTATTTTCTTCTCATTGAGATGGATAAGTTACTTGCATTTCTCATGAAGCTCTCACCACTGCCCAATGACCATGATGAATTGTTAATGAACAAATTTCTGGAGATATCAGGGGTAATTCTGGTTGGAAACGGAATAAGCGGCCTTTTTCAAGGCGTTCTGGGTGGTGCACTTTTTGCCATGCTTGGTCTCAAATCGCCTGTTCTTTGGGGTGGGGTTATGGCGATCCTGGCTTTTTTGCCGATTTTTGGAATAGGACTGGTGCTTTTGCCTACAGCATTACTTTTCTTGATTAATGGTCATATCGTCAATGCCATTATCACCGTAATTTTTTATGTGGTTCTTTCTTTTTCTATGGAATACCTGATAAAGCCAAAATTCGTAGGACGCCAGGTGAAAATGCATACTCTCCTTGTTTTCCTGGCAATAGTCGGGGGAATGAGTGTTTTCGGAGTTCTTGGCATTATTTATGGACCACTCATTGTCACAGCATTTTTAACGTTGTCAGAGTTGTATGTGAAACAGTATCAGCCCCAAAGTGAAAATTTTTCAAACAGAAACAAAGAAGTGCATGGTTCTAGTGTCATGTCAAGTGACCAGTGACACAATATTGTGAAGGATTTTTGTTTTTCCGCAAGGCGCGGCTAAAAGCACATATCATTGTTATGTAACTGAAGCCGCAACAAAGCGGAAAGGCAAAAGAACAAACAAGATGCGTTAATTGGCGTTTGACATGACACTAGCCTCCCAATTGAATAAACGTTTTTTATAGCCAATTGTACCTGCTGGGCTTTCCTGCTCATTTTTCCCTTCAAACTATAAGTATTTTTCATCAATACAATGGAGTTCTCCATAAAATTTGTAAGTAGTCTGATAATTGTCATTTCCTGATTAACATTGCCCCGCAAGGTTTAATTGGAATTCTGAAGACTTTAAGCAAAAGAGACTATCAATTCAAACTCGTTCGTTCATTGCGGCAATGGCTTTTATGCTTACTGTTTGAGTTAAGTAACAAAAAAATACTGCTTCTATGCAGACAGAATATTTGAGGCCTACAATGAAAAATCACACGCTGAACACCCTGTTGGATTATTTGACCCCATGGTTTGAGACAGAATATATCCAAAGCGTTATTTTCCATGAAGATAACACTATGATTGTTCGTTTTTCTGATGGGCTTATAGAAGTTATCTCAATGACTGAGTGTAGTAAACGAAAATTAGATCAAGGCTTTAGGCGGCTTGAGGAGAAAGGCCTGCCTGTGGTTCAAGCCTAAGGCGTATTTTCATGGACTGGCTTGACCAGACAACAGAGAAATATTGCTATTACTTGGTCTTTACAAGAGGCATCAAGTTGGGTGAAAACCATGAATTTGGCAAATAAACCTGTAATTGCCATGAGTGGTGCAAGTGGTTTTGTTGGAAGTTATCTGCATCGTGACTTTGAACAAAAAGGCTGTAAGGTCATTGCTCTTGGTCGTAAAGATTTTGCAAGTGGCGTCGATTACCTGCGTGAACGCATTGCAAGGGTAAACATTATAATAAATCTTGCTGGAGCTCCTATTCTTGGCAAATGGAGCGAGAGCTATAAAAAAGTGTTGTACGACAGTCGTATACAGACAACACGACTGCTCGTTGATGCTCTGTCAGGAATGGAGCAGAAACCAGAACTTTTCCTCTCAACCTCTGCTATTGGTTTTTACAAACCAGGTGGCCCCCACACAGAAACACAATATATCCAGGATGAAGGATTTTTAGGCTCTTTGACCATGGATTGGGAGAAGGAGGCTGTTCGCTGTAGAGAGCTGGGCATACGCACGGTTATTTTTCGCTTTGGTGTGGTGCTTGGCAAAGATGGTGGAGCACTTGGCCAGATGCTGGCGCCCTTTAAACTCGGTCTTGGGGGGATAATCGGTAGTGGTGAGCAAGCATTTTCCTGGATTCATATCGATGATCTGGTGAGAGTCTATCAAGCGGTCATTGAGGACACGTCCTATATGGGTGTGTATAACATGACAGCGCCAAAGCCCACTACAAATAGGAGGTTGACCAAGGTGCTTGGGAAAGCTCTGCACAGACCGACCTTCCTGCCCGTACCTGAATTTGCTTTGCGGTTGAAATTTGGAGAGGGTGCTCAAGTACTTACTAGTGGACAGGAAGTTTTACCTAAAAGGCTTCTTGATCAAGGTTTTGTCTTTCTTTATCCTGATATCGACAAAGCAATCCACGATTGCGTTGAGGGCTAACAGAAGCAATCAAGCTACTTCCTCGCTGGTTCGGAGACATGGAGCCTGGATTTCATCAGGATAAATCCCCCCCCTACAATGAATGCTCCTCCAAGGATGGACAAAAAAGATGGCATTTCATTCCAGAAAAAATATCCATATAATATAGACAAAATAACCGAAGAATAACTGGCAGCAGCCACTGCAGGTGCCCGATCACGAGCATATGCCATGGTGAGCAGGTATTGGCCACAGCTTGCTAGAACAGCAATTCCAATCAGGTAAAACCATTGGTAGCCACCCGGCACAACAAAAGAGCCTGCACATGCTATCCCGCTGGCAATGGCCATTATAAGAGTAAAGTTAAAAACAATGACTCCTGGATCATCTGTTCTGCCCAAACGTCGGACCATGAGATGAGCAACCGCGGAACTGGCTGAGGCTATAAGAGCAACCAAGGCTGCTGTGGACCAGGAAAAGCTTGGGCGCATGATGAGAACAGCACCAATGATTCCGAGCGCGATGGAAGACCATGCACTTTTGGGTGTTTTTTCCCCTACTAAAAACGGAGCCAGCAAGGAAAGAATGAGAGGTTGAGTCCTACCAAGAAAGACACAATCAGCAAGGGGCATATTGGTGAGGGCATAGTAAAAACAAAACATTGCAAGGATGCCGAACATTGAGCGGATAAGAAGAATTTTCCAACCTGTGGCAATAAGTGGTTTGTGGTTTTTCAGTTGTATGGCAAAGAGAAAGGGTACTGCCAGAAGACTGCGTAAAAACATGAGTTCGGTAAGCGGCAGAGAATCTCCCATGGCTTTTACCAGGGCTGCCATGGTGACAAAACAGGCCGAGGCCATGAGCATGAGAAGTATTGCCATGAGCAAGAAACTGGTCGCTTACGGAAGAGTTGGGGAATCTGGTCGGAGGTTACCAAGAATATACTGGCTGATAGCAACAACAGAAAGTGCAGCAGTTTCTGCTCGCAAGGTGAGACGGCCAAGAGAAATAGTTTTAAAATTGTTTTCTCTGGCCTCTTCAACCTCAGTTTCGTAAAAGCCACCTTCAGGACCGAGCAGGAGTGCAAGCGATTCTATTTTACTCTGAAAGAGCTCTGGTGACAGGATTGTGCTTTGTTCTTTTTCCCAGAAGAGTAGTTTTGTCTCAAAATGGCTGCTTAAAAAAGATCCTAAATCTGTAACAGGGTGGATTTGCATGGGTACAGCTCTATTGCATTGTTTACAGGATTCCACCATTATCCTTTGCCATCGCGCCATTTGCCGATCTCGCTTTCCCCTGTTTTCTGAAAACCTGGTCTGGATGGGCCAGAAAGTGTCAACACCCATCTCTGTCGCTTTCTGCACCAGAAAATCCATTTTTTTTCCTTTCAACAATCCCTGACCAAGGGTGATGGTGTTTTGGGAAATATGTCCTACCTGGGTCTTTTTAAGGATTTTCACCTGAATATTTTTTGCGCCAAGGGTTGTTATTATAGCATGGTAGACAGCGCCTGTGCCATCAAACAACTCAATGGTGACCCCTGGCTGCAGCCGCAACACTGAACGAATATGGTGGGCATCACTTCCTGTAATGCTTGCACTATCTGCAGAAATGGCTTCCGGGTTTATGAAAAATCGTCGCATAAGAAAAAGATGCTAGAGAGGAAAGACTGCCCTGATACAAATATACCCCATTACACTTCAGTTACAGTGCAAGCCCCAGTCGGGCAGACCTCTACGCAGGTTTCACAGCCGATGCATTCCTCCATGTAGACTGGATCTGATTTTCCATCAACCAGCTCAAAGACAGCAGCTGGACAGGCGTCTATACATTCCTGGCTTCCTTGGCATTTGTCTTTATCAACTTCTACGTTCCACATGAAAAATGATTCCTTTTTTATGTTAATCTATAAGGGAAGAATCAGGATGATACGATACAATGAGGAGGGCAACAAGCAGAAAGCAAAAAAACCAGCAGCCAAAAGGCTACTGGTTTTTTTTGTTACGTCTAAGTCGTGCAGCCTGCACGAGTTTAATTGGAGCCTCAGCCACTGCCTCCGGATTTTTTTTCTACTTTTTTCTCGGTGCTACCTGCACCGTCATTGGAGCCGCTTCAGCCACTCTCTCCGGTTTTCTTTTCTATTTCTTCTTCTACTTTCTTTTCGGTGCTACCTGCACCGTCTGTGTCGCCACTTCAGCCGCTTTCCCCAGTCTTTTTCTTAACCTCTTCCACGACGCTACCTGCGCCTTTGTCAGTCCCGCTTCAACCACTGCCTGCTGCTTTTTCTACTTTTTCAGTACCACCTGTACTGGGTTCACCAGTTCAGCCACTTCCTGCATGGGCACTTGGAGCAGCAATTCCACCAGTTCCGATAAGACCGGCTACTCCGAGGCTTGCAAGAATTTTCTTGAGATCCTTGCTTTTCATTACAACCTCCTGCATTGTTGAGAAAAGATAATGGGGGGAAACATTGGAAAAGTCGATAGGGGAAAACTTTTCCATAGGTTAATTTTATAATAGTTTTTAGGGAGGAGTCAAGCAGATTGAAAATAATTATTAAAATTTTTTCAGCATGTTACCATTTTGTTATCATCTAATGCTTGCTACGATTAGGACAGGGTGGCATTGTTCTTTTCATGCACCTGAAGGTATTGGTGTGCAATCAAAATTTATGTTTGGGTGAGTTCGTAAAGATAAAACCACAGGAAAATACGTATGCCATATGTAAATATCAAAGTTACTCGAGAAGGTGTTACGCCAGAGCAGAAAGCTGAGTTGATACAGGGAGTGACTGATCTGCTTGTCCAGGTTTTAGGAAAAAATCCAGCCTCTACTGTCGTGGTAATTGATGAGGTTGAGACAGATAATTGGGGAATTGGCGGGGAAGCTGTGACTGTACTGAGAAAACGTGGCCTCTGAACAAAGTCGTGACACAATTAAACTAAACCTGCACCTTGCCAGGCTTCCTGTTCATTATGGCTGGATCATTGTCATAATTGGCAGCTTAACGGTTTTTTCCTGTGTTGGCCTTGCTCGCTTTGGCTATAGCATGTTGCTGCCAGGAATGCAGGCCAATTTGCAGCTTTCCTATGACCAGATGGGTTTTATCAGCACTGTTAATTTTGTAGGCTACCTTATTGCGGTGGGATGCGCACCCTTTCTCATTAGCCGTTTAGGACCTCGCTGGACAATAAGTACTGGACTGCTGTTCCTTGGTCTTTGCATGGTGGCCACAGGATTTGCCTCTCATTTTTTTCATATATTGTTGCTTTATGGATTGACGGGTTTTGGCAGTGGCATGGCCAATGTGCCAGTTATGGTTCTTGTCTCACGCTGGTTTGTCAGCAGGCAGCGCGGGCGTGCAGCAGGCTTTATGCTCATCGGCAATGGAGTGGCGATCATATTTGCAGGCATGCTTATTCCTCATCTCAACTCATCGCTTGGAGCACAGGGGTGGAGGTCGGGCTGGTGGATTCTAGGCTTGCTTTCAATACTTATTTGTCTGCTTGCTGGAATTTTTCTGCGAAACGATCCTGGGGAATTAGGACTTGAAGCAAGTGGAAAAAAAGTGGAAGCCCAGGCAGCCAGGAAGTGGACTTTGCCTAAATCAGCAAACAAAAAAATTCTGCTCCACCTTGGCTTGCTCTATGCGATTTTTGGCTCCACTTATATGGTATACGGTACTTTTATCGTGACAAGCATGGTTACTGAGCGAGGATTTGATGAAGCGCTGGCAGGCCGATTCTGGGCATGGGTCGGTTGTATCAGTCTTGTTTCCGGACCTTTTTTTGGTTTTCTGTCAGACAAAATTGGGCGTAAAGGTGGCTTGATGGTGGTATTTGGGGTGCAGACCCTTGCCTATGCCTTGCTTATGGACTTGCCGGTATTGATACAGGTACCCAGGGGCTTCTTCTTTCCATATGTTTGTATGGGCTTGCTGCCTGGGCTGTGCCAACAATAATGGCTGCTTCGGTGGGAGATTATCTTGGCCCTGTCAAGGCTGCTGCAGGTTTTTCTATCATTACTTTCTTTTTTGGGGCGGGCCAGACCATCGGGCCAGGCCTTGCTGGAATTCTTGCCAAGAATACGGGTGGTTTTTCCATGAGTTATCTTGTGGCAGCAGGTGTTACAGCTCTTGGTGTAATTGTCACGGCTTTTTTGCCCGCACCAGGAACTGCAGGTGAGAAAAAGAGATAGTGGAAGTGCTTAGGCGCTCTGCTGTCTGCGTTTATAGGTGTTGATGGTGTAGGGAATGGAGGCGCTTACTTTTTTGCTATGGACCAGTTCAAATTCCTCATCTGTAAAATGGGGAAACCAGGTATCTCCATCATAACTTTTATCAATGATTGTAAGCAGAAGGGTGTCAGCGATTGCCATGCTTCTCTGGAAAATATACTCACCGCCAATAATAAAAACGCGTTTCTCATTAGCACAGAGCGAGAGTGCATCTTGGAGGGAATGGCAAATTTCACAGCCCGAAGATGTATAGTCAGTATTCCTGCTTATCACTATATTGCGCCTGCCAGGAAGCGCACATGCGATGGATTCATGAGTTTTGCGGCCCATGATAATGGGGTATCCCCAGGTTGTTTCTTTAAAGAAGGTCTGTTCACCAGGGATATTCCAGGGAATTGAGTTATTATGCCCAATTACATGCTCAGGGGTCATTGCCGCAATTAATATAATTTCCATGCTTTGTTTGAAAAGGTGTGGGATTTTTTATTTACGCATTCACTTCACTGGATTATAGGCAAATTAGCACTAAGCCGCAATAAACTGTTTTTTAAAAAAAGGAGAAGGGCGCTATGGCACTCTATCTGGTTCAGCATGGCTTGAGTCTGTCAAAAGATGAGGATCCGCAGAGGGGCTTGTCAGAGAAGGGAAAAGAAGATGTTGTGCGCATCGGTGAAGTGGCCAAAATGTATGGGATCAAGGTCTCTGCTATCAAGCACAGCGGGAAACAAAGAGCATTACAGACAGCAGATTTGCTGGCTGATTTTTTGCGCCCGCCAGGAGGGGTTGTCAAACTTTCTGGTCTCAACCCCCTTGATGATACAGATGCCTTTGCAAAAGGTGTATCTTCTCAAGCTGATATCATGTACGTCGGCCATCTGCCCTTTATGGAAATACTGACTTCACAACTGGTGGCGGGCAATGCTGCGCTTACAGTCTTTCGTTTCCAAAACGGAGGCATAGTCTGCCTGGATCAGGATGAGAATACGGACTCCTGGTATATCAAGTGGACTCTTATGCCCAATATTGGTTAGGGGAGAGAAACTAGAATGAAATTAATTTTTACAATCTTATTACTCACCATAGTTTTTTTTATTTCTATAATTTTCGAAGCCACATTTAATATTGATGAACACGATTATGCCGTTATCGCCAGCGTTGGTAAACCAGTCAAAGTAATCAGTAGTAAAGGAAGGTATTTCAAAATACCTTATAAGCAAGATGTGATAAAGATTCCTAAATCTCTTATAAGGACAGAAGACTCTTTTCAATGTCCAACAAAAGACGGTACATATGTCGATGTAAAGAGCAAAACTCAATGGAAAATTATTGACCCAATCAAATACTTAGACTTTTTTCCTTCTTTGGATGAAGCAAAATTTGCAGCTGCTGTATCTGCAAGAAGTGAATTGTTTAAAATTTTCGAAGAAACCCATATAGAGAAAATTAAAGAATGTCCTGAAATATCGTTTGATAATTACTGTGATCTTGAAATTCATTATACTGACATCACCCAAAAAATTAATTATGTACTCAATCAGAGCGGAATTGCTGTCGCTCATGTTGGCATTAAAGTGAAGTTGTCACCGCCGAATACAAAAAAAATAATATTGAAAAGGCCTTAACCCGTCACCGCAAGGAAGCGCCAGCATCGTGACACACTGTCACCCCCAGAGGACGACGATATATTTGAGGTAATGTTGTATGCTTTAACTGATTTTAATTTAACGTGTCAGGTCGCTTCCTTTTCAATTTCACATCTGCAAATCAGGGGTAAAGCCGCTTCGCATGGTGTTTTCTGTTATGCAGCGTGGGTCGCTAAAGAGGCGCAGGTAGCCAGGGCCCCCCGCTTTGGTGCCTGTTCCGCTCATGCCAAAGCCGCCGAAAGGCTGGCGGTTTACCAGTGCACCTGTACAACCTCGGTTTAAATAGAGGTTGCCCACTTTGAAATCACGACGGGCTTTTTCAAGGTTGCTTGGGCTTCTGGAGAAGACGCCACCTGTCAAGGCAAACTCTGTGGAATTGGCAATAACGATTGCCTCGTCAAAACTCTTTGTCTTTATCAATGTAATGATCGGCCCGAAATATTCCTGTTGCAGCATGGGATGATCATTATCCTGCACTAGAAAAAGTGCTGGCGGTACAAAATAACCAGCTGCTGGTTGGTCTCCCAGGAAGAGGCACTGGGCACCATCGGGTGGATTTTCGATAATGTTTTTCAGACGATCACGGGCGGTTTGGTCAATGACTGGACCCAGCCGGCATTCTGGACTGGTCGCAGCTGTCATTGGCAGGGAACGGCAGGCATCAATCAATCTGTTAACAAAAAAATCATAAATGGAACCAACCACAATGACGCGGGAGCAGGCAGAGCATTTTTGGCCGGCATAGCCAAATCCACTTTGGATGACTCCTTTGATGGCCGCATCCAGATCGGCATCTTCATCTATAATAATACCGTTTTTTCCACCCATTTCACAGACGACCCGTTTCAC
Source organism: uncultured Desulfobulbaceae bacterium (assembly GCA_947260045.1). GTDB lineage: Bacteria > Desulfobacterota > Desulfobulbia > Desulfobulbales > Desulfobulbaceae > CAMYOP01. The sequence goes on along the minus strand of CAMYOP010000145.1, from coordinate 298 downwards.
CTGGACCTGTTCTGCTTTGGTTTGCCCTGCTTTGGCAATGATACCCAGGCCTACCTCCTTTGAACCTGTAAAAGCGATCTGACTCACTTCAGGGTGTTCGACCAGAAAATTTCCTACCTCACTGCCTCTACCTGGGACGAATTGGACCACCTCATCACTAAAACCTGCTGCCAGCAGTAATTTGTAAAATTCATATCCTGTCGCTGCTGCCAGGCTGGATGGTTTGATTATGACTGGATTGCCTGCAACCAGGGCAGCAGTTGACATGCCGCATAATATAGCCAATGGAAAGTTCCAG
>CAMYOP010000144.1 GCA_947260045.1 uncultured Desulfobulbaceae bacterium | reverse complement strand
ATTCTGAAGTAGCAGCCGCTATTATCCACAACTATTTTGTGCATGACGATTTTGTGGCAAGCGGTATTCATCCCAAGGCTGATGTGGGAGCGAATTGTCTCATTCCAGATGATGTTTCCATTGGTCCTTTTGTTTCTTTGGGGAAGCGAGTACGCATCGGCAAAGGAGTGACACTTTACCCGGGCACAGTCATTGGCGACGATGTGGTCATTGGTGATGACTCAATTGTGCATGCAAATGTTACCATAGAAGAGCATTGCGAAATTGGCAAGAGGGTGATTTTGCATAATGGTGTGGTGATCGGAAGTGATGGTTTTGGATTTGCCACAGATGAGCTTGGCAATCATATAAAGCGGCCTCAGGTAGGGAATGTCCGAATCGATGATGATGTGGAAATTGGCGCGAATAGCTGTGTTGACAGGGCAACTTTTGGTACGACCTGGATCAAGCGTGGTGTAAAAATTGACAACCTGGTCCAGGTTGGCCATAACGTTTGTGTTGGTGAAGGATCCATACTGGTCTCACAGGTAGGGATTGCCGGTAGCACAACACTAGGGCATCATGTGGTTATGGGCGCAAAGTCAGGCGTTGGTGGCCACCTGAAGGTGGGCAATATGGTTCAGGTAGCGGCCAAGGCTGGTGTGCATAATGACCAAAAAGACGGTGTCACTTTGGGCGGTTTTCCAGCCATTGATATAAAGAAATGGGGTAGGTCTTGCGGAGTTTTTAACCGCTTGCCAGATATGGCCAGAGAGTTAAAAGCGTTGCGTAAAAAAGTGGAACGCCTTTCCCAGATAATAGAAAAAATTAGCGATGAGAAGAATAACACTAAGGAGTAGGTGATGACTGAAGACATAGCAGCACCCCAAATGTCTATAGATATAAAAGGTATATTGAGTCTGCTTCCGCATAGGTATCCTTTTATTCTTGTTGACAGGGTTATCAATTATGAAAAGTCAAAATCAATTTGCGCCCTGAAAAACGTATCCATGAACGAACCATGTTTTCAAGGTCATTTTCCTGGTGAGCCAGTCATGCCTGGAGTGCTGATCCTTGAAGGAATGGCACAGGCTGGCGGCTTGCTGGCATACCTTTCCATGCCTGAATTGATAGGTAATAAACTCATTTATTTTGCCGGGCTCGATGGGGTTCGTTTTCGAAAAATGGTACGTCCGGGAGATCAAATTATATATAAGCTTGACCTGATAAAACAAAAAGCCAAAATCAGTAAAATGACAGGCAGAGCATATGTGAATGATCAGCTTGTGACAGAGGCTGAGTTGATGGCGACCTTTGCCTGATTATCTTTTTGCTTCACCCGATTTATTTTTATTAAATGTCGTAACGGTGATCAACCAGATTACCTTTTATAGGAATTTAACATGACCATACATCCCGCAGCCATAGTGGATTCAAAAGCAAACTTACACCCTAGTGTTACGGTAGGCCCTTACACTATAATAGGACCAGATGTCAGCATAGGGGAAGATACTGTTGTTGATTCTCACGCGGTTGTGTCCGGCATTACTTCTATTGGAAAGAGGAATAAAATAGGCTCGTTTACAACAATTGGTGCTGAACCTCAGGATATGCTTTATAAGGGCGAGCCGACGGAACTCCACATTGGAGACGATAATATTATCCGTGAATATGCTTCGATTCACAGGGGAACAGTTGCCGGTAATAGTAAAACTGTTATTGGTAACTCCAATATGTTGATGGCTTATACCCATGTTGCTCACGACTGTATTATCAGTAATCATGTTATCCTGGCAAATGTTGCTACCTTGGGAGGACATGTAGAGGTTGGTGATCATGCAAGTCTTGGCGGCCTGGTGGCAATACATCAGTATTGCCGTGTTGGAGCACATACGTATGTCGGAGGTCTTTCAGGAATTAATCTGGATGTTCCTCCCTTTGTCATATTAACTGGAACTCGCAATAGAATGCGTATTGTAGGTATCAATAAAATTGGCCTTCGCCGACTAGGGATGAGCCGGGAGACAATATCGAAGATTGATCAGGCCTTTAAGATTATATTCCGTTCTCCACAACTTCTTTTAAAAGATGCCCTGGTGAAGACAAAGGAAGAGGTTACAGGATGTCCTGAGGTGCAAACCTTAATTGATTTTTTCCAGACAAGTAAACGTGGCGTCGTGAAACGCACAGAAGATTAAATACATTTCATAGATCTTCAATGGAAAGTGCAATAGGGATTATAGCCGGCGGAGGACAGTTTCCTCTTTTATTTGCCGATGCAGCAAAGAAAAATGGACGAAAAGTTGTTGCCATTGGTCATAGAGGGGAATCACTCCAGGAACTTGAAACTGTTGCCGATATTACCTGTTGGGTAAAACTTGGTCAACTTGGCAAAATCATAAAATTTTTTCGAAGTGAGAATGTATCAGAAATAGTTTTTGCCGGGACTATTACCAAGACAAGAATTTTCAGGGATATCCTACCCGATTTAAAAGGAATCACCCTCTGGAATAAAATTGATATCAGACAAGATGATGCAATTTTGCGGGCCGTGGCCGATGCTTTGGAAAAAGAAGGGATACGAGTTCTTGCTTCAACTTGCTACCTTGAGCACTTACTGTTCCCAAGAGGAATTCTGACTCGTAAAAAACCATCTGCCGTACAGCTGGAAGATATACGTTATGGCTGGAAAATAGCCAAAGAAATTGGTCGCCTTGATATTGGCCAGTGTGTTGTTGTTCGGGAGAAAAGTATTTTGGCAGTGGAAGCCATAGAGGGAACTGACGCTGCGATCAAAAGAGGTGGTGAGTTGGCCGGATCCGGAGCTGTTATTGTAAAACTTAAAAAGCCAAATCAGGATTTTCGCTTTGATCTTCCCGCAACGGGTGTGAAAACAATTGAAACCATAGCTGGTGTGAACGGCTCTGTCTTGGCTGTAGAAGCTGGACAATCTCTTCTTTTTGACCGGAATAAAATGGTTCAGGCTGCCGACAAGGCCGGTATCGTAGTTGTCGGGCTTTCTGAGGATGAACAGGGTGACTTTGTTCTCTAGCTCGTCTTTTCTTCCAGCTTCTCTATTTTTCTTCTGAAACTCTGATTCGAACTGAGTTGCCGTGAGCACTCAGACCTTCCAGGCTAGCCAGCCTCTGAATGTGTTCAGCATCAGCGACAAGTGCCCGACGGGAATAGGAAATTATAGAGCTTTTCTTCAGAAATGTTTCCACTCCAAGAGCTGATGATATACGCGCAGTGCCCATTGTCGGAAGAACATGATTGGGTCCGGCAACATAGTCACCAGCGGCCTCTGGGGTATGTGAACCAAGAAAGATTGCCCCGGCATGGTTGATAAATGGGACCCATTTCCAGGGGTCTTCAACCTGAATTTCCAGGTGCTCGATAGCAATGTCATTTGCTAAAGAGATGCTTTCTTCAACAGAGTCGGTGATAAGGATTGCTCCACGATTTTCAAGCGCTCTTCTGGCAATATCTGATCTGCTCAATTCTGGCAGTTGTTTTTTCAGTTCTGCAATGGTATTTTCAGCCACTTGTTGACTGGTCGTGATTAGAAGGGCGAGAGCTTGGGGATCATGCTCTGCCTGTGCTAACATGTCAGCGGCAATAAAGGCAGGATTTGCCGACTGGTCAGCAACGATGAGAACTTCACTAGGCCCGGCAATCATGTCAATTCGAATTCTACCACTTACCTGGCGCTTGGCTTCAGTGACATATTTATTTCCAGGACCAACAATAACGTCTACTCTTGGAATAGTTTGTGTGCCATAGGCAAGGGCACCAATTGCCCAGGCGGAACCTGTTTTATAGACTTCCTTGATGCCTATTTCCTGAGCAGCAACTAATAGCGCCGGATTGATGAGACCCTCTTTGTTTGGAGGAGTTACCATGATTCTGCGTTTCACCCCGGCAATGCCTGCAGGGATGCCGTTCATGAGGACCGATGAGACAAGAGGGGTGGATCCACCTTGGCCGCCGGGGACATAGAGTCCGGCAGTATCAACCGGTCGTACCAAACGACCTGTTATTGTTCCGTCAATGCTGGTTTGAAACCAGGAATCTTCCATTTCGCGTTCATGAAAAGTACGAATGCGTTCTACTGCAAATTGGAGAGTTTCTCGAAACTCTTTGTCAACACCGTGTTGGGCCTGGGCAAATTCCTCTTCTGTAACCCGTAAGGTATCACTGGTTAGTGTGGGTGCATCAAATTGTCGGGTGTAGTCGACTACAGCTTGATCACCCTCAAGTCTGATCCGTTCTAAAATCTCAGTCACAAGGCTTTGGCAGTCAGTGTCAGCATCTTCAAATCGATCAAGTAAGCCAGCATGAAGTAGCCGGCCGGAATCACTGCTATAGAGTTCGGTTCTGATTTTCATATGACTGAATTAATTTTCTTTTATAAGTTGTAAGAGTTCGTCAGCACTGATTCGGGCACTGACGTCTGTTCCTTCTAGCAGGGAGTTGGCAAGATCGCGTTTTTCCTGATGCAGGCGCACTATTTTTTCTTCAATAGTGTTTGCTGTAACCAGACGATAGACAGTTACCGGCCGTTTCTGGCCAATGCGATGCGCTCTGTCTGCTGCCTGATCCTCAACTGCAGGATTCCACCAGGGGTCCATATGGATAACATAGTCTGCTGCAGTTAGGTTCAGGCCAAGACCACCTGCTTTGAGACTGATGAGGAAAAGGTCCCCTTCACCTGCCTGGAAAGATTCAACCTGGCGCTGGCGCTCTTTGGCTGGAGTAGTTCCATCCAGGTACTTGTATACGATACCTTTTTCATCAAGAAATTCTCTGATAAGGGCAAGGTGACCGGTGAACTGGCTAAAAACAAGGGCTTTATGTCTGCCTCCCAGGAGCTCCTCCACGACCTCAGCAAACACTTTCAACTTGGTTGAAGGTATGTCAGTATCTGCCATCACAAGTTTCGGATGGCAACAAGCTCTTCTCAGGCGCATAATTTCTGCAAGTATTTGAAGATGCCTTCCTGATTTTTCAGCACTTCCTTCAATGTTTTCAATCGCCTGCTGGCGAATTGCTTCGTAGAATTGAATTTCTTTCGGATCCATTTCCACATGCAAGGTGATTTCAGTGCGTGGCGGTAATTCATCAAGAACCTGTGACTTTATACGCCGCAGCATAAAGGGTCGAATCAGTTTCTTGAGTTTTAGCCTGGCATGACGATCATGATGTTTTTCAATTGGGATGCCATAACGAGTATTAAATTGTTTAAATGTACCGAGCAGGCCTGGATTAATAAATCGGAAGAGGTTCCAAAGCTCTCCCAAGTGGTTCTCAATGGGAGTACCTGTGGTAATGAGACGGAAATCAGCCTTCAATTGCATGGCAGCTCTTGAACGCTTAGTCGCTGCGTTTTTAATAGCTTGGGCCTCATCAAGAACAACAACCTGCCATTGTATAGAGGAAAGGAGTTCTATTTCCTGTTGAAGAAGGGTGTAACTAGTTATTAATATATCAAATTTTCCTAATTTTTTTACGACTTCTTCCCGGTCCTGACCTGTGAGCTCGTGAATGGTAATTGTTGGAGCAAACTTGTTAACTTCTGCCTCCCAGTTCATGCAGACAGAGGTAGGGGCAACCACCAGGGTAGGTTTGTCTTTTGTCAGGCGTAAAATTACTGTTATAGCCTGGAGCGTTTTACCAAGCCCCATATCATCAGCAAGACAGGCACCGATACCAAGGTGAGCAAGTCTGGTCATCCAGACAAATCCTTCAGCCTGATAATCTCTTAGTTCGGCCTGGAGGGTTGATGGGACCTCCGGCACTAAATCTTGTACATGCTGGATGGATTTGATTTGTTTCTGCCAGCCGTCATCAGCTGTTGTTTGTGCTTCTTTGGTGAAATCATCAAGCGCTATAGCAGCTAAAGGATGAATCAGGATTTCATCATCTTCTTTGCCTTTGCCGCTTTCTCCGTAAGTGATAAGCTCTTCAAGACGGTTTCGGAATTCCTGGGTCAGGGCTACAAATTGACCATCCCCCATTGGAATGAATCTTGAGTGAGATTTTCTGACCTTGTCAAGAAGGGTTTTAAGCTCGATAACCTCTTCGCCGTCAATTTCCAGCTGTCCTGTAAGGCCAAACCAATCTTGCTGGCTGGTACGAATATTGAGGTTGAGCTGGTTTACCCCTGCCTGCCTGCGGACTGCTATTTTTTCTCCTTCGGGCCACTCTAGGACGACTCGGTCGCGAATTTCTTCAAGTTCCAAAAGTGCCTGCAGACATTCTTCAGGGTCAAGCAGATGCCATTCCCGTTCGTTTTCCTGCTCAAGATCAATGGCAAGGTCAAGAATAGGACAGCTTTCTTCGATTTCTCTAGCTTTTTCTTCCTCCAGGCGCAGGTTACGCTTGGTCTGGAGCCTTCTTCCGTTTACTTCGGCTATAACGTTGGCAACACCTTTACCTGGCTTGAGAAAAGGACCTGAGCGAGAAAAAGGCTGGACAAACATTTCCAATCGAAAACCGCTCCCATAGGGAATCATGTGAATGTGCATGGTCGGATCGGCTTCAATGATGGTCGTTTCCTGTTGAATGTCAAAATCAATTGCCGAGTGCACTGTCATAAATGATGCCATGTTGCCAATGGCATCAAGAGCTTTTTTACTTGCTTCAAGCGGGACACGTAAACCATCACGTCCTGTGATACTCGCTACACGGAGATGATCCTCTTCAATCTTCATGATTCTGAAACGGGTAGGCGTTTCCATCCATACAGCTACCTTGCCGTTACCAATATCCTGAGCAAAATGGATAAATAAATGTTCTTCCTCTTTTTCGACCATGAGCTCGGGCTCTCCAGCAACAATTTCAACAGGAGTTGTCTGGGAGCTTTCAAGAAAGACCAATGGGTGCCCAACAAGTTCAATCAAGGCGTTGTCAGTGTTAAAGACATAACCGCTGTTTTTGGTGGAGGTATCGCCGCTAAAATAGATAGATTCACATATACGGCAATCCTGTTCAGTTAAAAAGGGGAGCTCCTGATGGTCCATAAGGCGGCTTAGAGCTATGGAACGACCTTTGCTCCACTTACCGGCAGCTGTTTTGCGTTGTTCTCGCGGAGTCAG
>CAMYOP010000143.1 GCA_947260045.1 uncultured Desulfobulbaceae bacterium | reverse complement strand
TGATTGTTCCGTGCGTTGAATGGCCATTTTGGTTACTTTATCCTGATCAATAAGCTTCTCAACCTCTTCAGCTTTAAGGACTTTTATTGCCTCAGGCATCTTAAGTTTGCGTTTTTGGCTTTTTTTAGAAAACATTTTGCCAAAAGTATCCCGTAGATTAGATTCCATGTCCTCCAAACCGGAACCGGAAAGAACCTCGATCATGGGAATTGCAGGCTGCTGTTTAATCTCCATCTCAATTTCGCGGTCATCCAGTTTCCCATCCTTTAACATCTGTCGGAATCTCTCTCTTGTGGACCGGTCATAGTCCTCATTTTTTTCCTCCTGCCTACCATTTGCCAATGGAATTGCCTGACCGCTCTGAGAGTGAATGGATTGCCTATTTGTTGGCGATGGCGATGGTAAAAGAAGATCAAGCATTCTTTCCTCCGCCATTTCCTCTGCTTTTTTTTCAACATTAATCCGCTCCTCTTCCTTGACCAAATTTATTGCCAACTCAACCAAGTCACGGACCATTGATTCAACATCGCGCCCAACATATCCGACCTCAGTAAATTTGGATGCCTCAATCTTTAAAAAAGGAGATTGTGCAAGTTGGGCAAGTCTACGTGCTATTTCCGTCTTACCAACGCCAGTAGGGCCTATCATTATGATATTTTTTGGAGCAATTTCGTCTCTGAGTGTTGGAGAAACCTGCTGTCTACGCCAGCGGTTACGGAGGGCAATGGCAACTGATCGTTTGGCATCAGCCTGTCCTATGATAAAGCGATCAAGTTCCTGAACTGTTTGTCGTGGTATTTGCGAATTGAGTTCTTTCATATTTTTTCTATTACAATGGAATTATTGGTATAAACACAGATTGAGGAAGCAATTTCAAGGGCTGAACGAGCAATATCTTCAGCTTTCAAGTCTGAATGCTGTACTAGAGCACTTGCTGCAGCCTGGGCATAAGGACCACCTGAACCAATTGCGAGCACCCCCTCATCTGCCTCAATCACGTCACCTGAACCAGACAAAAGTAAAGAATGTTCTTTATCTACGGCAATAAGCATGGCCTCAAGGCGCCTCAATATCCTATCAGTTCGCCAGTCTTTTGCCAGCTCAACAGCTGATCGCATCAGGTTACCGTTATATTTTTCAAGTTTCTGTTCAAGCTTATCATAGAGAGTAAAGGCATCTGCTGTAGAACCTGCAAAACCAGTAATTACGTTATCGTGGTAAAGTCGTCGAACTTTTTTAGCGGCATGTTTCATAATTGTAGGTCCAAAAGACACCTGGCCGTCTCCAGCGACAACCACATCGCCTTTATGACGTATGGCCAGTATTGTTGTTGACCGAGTTTTTTTCATGTTTGTTCCCGTGTTATCTTATATTCTTTAAAAAGCAATTTTGTAGATTGATAAGTACTTTTTCAATCTGTCTCTTGATGTGGACATTGTTTAGCCTTCATCTTTTTTTGCTAGCGGGTGAGCAGCATCGTATACCCGCGTGAGGTGATCCATATTTAAATGGGTATACTTTTGGGTTGTTGAAAGGCTTACATGGCCAAGTAATTCCTGTACTACCCTCAAATCTGCCCCCATTTCGAGCAGGTGAGTTGCAAATGAATGCCTTAAAGCATGGGGTGTGACCGTAACTGTTAAACCAGCCCGTTCCCCGTACATTTTTATCAGGCGTTCAACACTACGAACCGTCAGCCTTGCCCCTCGGCTGTTTAAAAAAACAGCATTTTTATCAACTGTTCGACCCCTGGCAACCCTGGCAAGAAGTAAATTTTCCCGAGTAGGAAAATAGGTGTACATCGCATCTGCAGCAGTTCTACCAAAAGGAACCAGACGTTCTTTTGCTCCTTTGCCCTTCACCCTAACCATTCCTGTTTCAAAATCAAGATCATTGATGTTTCTTGATACAAGTTCAGAAACCCGCATACCAGTAGAGTAAATAAGCTCCATGATGGCTTTATCCCGAACGGCAAAGCTATCATTTTCCCCAGGTTCCTCAAGCAGGTTGAAAACTTCATCAACAGTGAGGAAAACGGGAATGTACTTCCCTATCTTAGGTCCTGCAATAGACAAAGTTTCGTCAAATGCACCAAGATTGCCCAATTTTCGAGCAACTGAACTGGCGCTGTTAATAGAGTAGAGAGAATAAACATAGGATCGCATGAGTTCTGTCGTAAGGTCAGGGAGATCTGTTTGATCTCCAATGAAGCCTATCAAGCTCAACACATCTCTGTGGTAGCCATTTACAGTATGCTCGGAATAGCCTTTTTCCACCCTGAGCCAGTTCACAAAAGTATCGACATATTCAGTCAGCATAAAAGATGAGTTGAAAGCACCGTGTATAAAGTTTAATATAAAATCTTGTTGTTTCAGAATCAGGACACTTTATACCTAATAATAATAAGGCTGCAAGAGCAGGTTCAAAAAACTTACCGACATGGCAAAAAAAACCTTTGAAAGCGCCCTCAAACGTTTGGAACAAATTACAAGCGAAATGGAACAGGGTGAACTCAGCCTCGACAAAAGTCTTAAAAAATTCGATGAAGGAGTAGGTCTTATTACTTTTTGTAATGATCAGCTGGAGAATGCCAAGGCCCGGGTAAAATTGCTGATCAACAAAAATGACTCTTTAAGTGAAGTCGAATTTGACGAGGATGAGCGTGGAGATTAAGGCCTACCTCAATGAGCAGCGTCAAATCGTTGAAGATGCATTTCAAACCTATATGCTTGAAGCAAAAGGCGAATTTGCTTTTCATATAGAGTCTATGCGCTATAGTCTTTTTGTTGGAGGGAAAAGAGTCCGACCCATCCTTTGCCTTGCCGCAGCTCAAGCTATTTCACCAGACAGTACAATGAAAACCAAAGTGTTGCCTGTATGTTGTGCACTTGAATGCATCCACACATACTCCCTGATCCATGATGACCTTCCAGCGATGGATGATGATAATCTCAGAAGAGGCAAACCAACCAATCATGTTGTTTACGGCGAAGCGGCAGCAATTTTAGCCGGTGACGGCTTACTGACCCTTGCCTTTGATTTACTGAGTTCTTCCTATGCTGACAAACTTGAGCCTCAACAGAGATTACAGATCATAAGCATCATTGCCAAGGCTGCCGGTTCACCAGGCATGGTAGGGGGTCAAGCTCTTGATATTGCCAGTGAAGGAAAAAATATTGATTTTGAAACGCTCAAAACTATTCACAGGTGCAAAACTGGAGCATTGATCACAGCAGCTATCCTGGCAGGTGCCGTAGCAGCAGATGCAAACGATACCCAATACCAAGCTTTAGAACAATATGGCAAGGCGGTCGGCTTAGCCTTTCAAATTGTGGACGATCTCCTGGATGTGGAATCGACAACAGAAGAACTCGGAAAAGAAGCTGGTAGCGATGTTAAGAATAATAAGGCAACCTACCCTTCTATTTTTGGGGTTAAACAAACAAAAAAAATGGCCAATGAAGCGGTTGAAGAAGCTCTCTTTTCGCTTACTCATTTTGACGAAAAGGCTGATCCTCTCCGCGAACTTGCAAAATATATAGTTACAAGAAAAAAATAAACCATGCTTATGATAAAAGATCCCACAGATCTCGAATATAACTATCTGGACAAAATTGATTCTCCAGAAGATGTACGAAAGCTCAATCTGTTAGAAATGGATATTCTTGCAGGTGAAATTCGCAAAAAAATAATTGAAACAGTCTCGGTAAATGGTGGTCACCTTGCACCTTGTCTTGGTGTGGTTGAATTAACCCTGGCTCTTCATTATGTGTTCAACACTCCAGATGATAAACTTGTGTGGGACGTGGGCCATCAAGCTTATGCCCACAAGCTCATTACCGGCAGAAATAAAAAATTTCACACATTACGTCAATACAAAGGAATCAGTGGCTTCCCCAAACGTTCTGAATCCGAATATGACGTTGTAGAAACAGGGCACAGTTCGACATCCATCTCCTATAGTCTTGGTATAGCTACCGGAAAAGACATTAAAAAGAATAAGGATAAAGTGATTGCCGTAATTGGTGATGGCTCAATGACAGCTGGGCTTGCCTTTGAAGGCTTGAATCAGGCAGGCCATGTGGACAAAGATCTTATTGTTATTTTAAATGACAACGAAATGTCTATCTCGCCAAATGTTGGGGCAATGTCGAGTTTCCTCAGCCGCAAACTGACAGGCAAAACTGCAATTAGGCTTAAACGACAGCTTGAAGAAGGCTTAAAATCATTTTCCTCTGTTGGCGAAAATATTTTATCAGTACTTAAAAAAAGTGAAGAAAGCCTGAAAAGTTTTTTCACTCCAGGAATGCTCTTTGAAGCGCTTAAATTTGAATATATCGGTCCTATTCCTGGACACGAGCTCAAAGATCTCATTGAGACCCTTAAAAATGCACGCGATAATAGTCGCGGTCCTGTACTTATCCATGTACTGACAACCAAGGGCAAGGGATATTTACCTGCTGAAACAAACCCTGGTGACTATCATGGGGTTGGACCTTTTGATATAAAAACAGGCAAACCATATCCTTCTTCAGGACCACCATCATACACAAGCATTTTTGGAAATACTCTATGCAAACTCGCACGCAGTGATAAACGAATTACCGCAATTACTGCTGCCATGCCAGCAGGCACTGGTCTGACACCATTTTCCAAGGAATTCCCTGCTCGTTTCTTTGATGTTGGTATTGCTGAACAACATGCGATTACCTTTGCTGCCGGTCTGGCAATGGAAGGCTTGCGCCCGGTGGTTGCAGTGTACTCATCATTTATGCAACGGGCTCTTGATCAGATCATCCACGATGTCTGTATCCCCAACCTCCCTGTAACACTTGCCCTGGATAGAGCGGGAGTAGTCGGTGATGATGGTCCTACCCATCATGGTGTGTTTGATCTCTCATTTTTACGATTTGTGCCAAATCTTACTGTCATGGCACCCAAAGATGAAAATGAACTAATGCATATGCTTTGTACTGCTATCAACAATAATGGCCCCAGCGCCATTCGCTATCCCAGAGGTTCTGGTGAAGGGATCACCTTGGATAAAACCCTGACTCCTCTGGAAATTGGCAAGGCTGAACTATTGTGTGAAGGCAAGGACGTATTGCTACTTCCCGTTGGCAACAGAGTATTTCCTGCGCTTGAAGCTGCAAGCAGGCTTAAAAAATTGGGGATAAGCGCTGCCGTCATTAATCCTCGATTTATCAAACCCCTTGACAATGAACTCATCGGCAAGTGGGCCAAGAAAACTGGTCGAGTGGTAACTATAGAAGATAACGTGAAAAAAGCCGGATTTGGCAGTGCGGTACTCCAGATGTTAAGCGAACTGCATATCAATATTCCAGTTCGCTTATTGGGCTATGGTAATAAATTTATCGAGCATGCCTCCCAGGAAACGCTTTGGAAGAATTCTGGAATTGATACTCCAGGGATTATCAACGCCGCCTTGGAGGTTATGCAGCAGAATAATAAGTATTAGACCTGGACACAACTAAAACGGTTTCCAGGTCCAACAAGGTTAGACATTATAGTAGGCTCGATACCAGTCAACAAACTTACCAATACCCTCTTCGATTGAGGTATTGGGTTTGAAACCTATATCTTGGACAAGGTCATCCACGTTAGCAAAGGTGGCAGGTACATCCCCATCTTGCATCGGCAGAAAATTCTTTTCCGCTTTTTTCCCAAGGCACTTTTCAAGCACTTCAATGTAGCGCATGAGTTTTTCTTTTTTATTATTACCAATATTGTAAATTCTGTATGGGCAGTAGCTCGTTGCAGGATCAGGCGTGTCTCCGCTCCAGGAATCACTTGCTGCAGGGAGATGATCGATTACCCTGAAAACACCTTCAGCAATATCATCAATAAAGGTGAAATCCCTTTCCATATGGCCATTGTTAAAAACGTCAATGGGCCTGCCTTCAATAATTGCTTTGGTAAAAAGGAATAAAGCCATATCTGGCCTTCCCCAGGGACCATAGACAGTGAAAAACCGAAGGCCGGTGGTTGGTAGATTGTAGAGATGACTATAGGTGTGGGCCATCAGTTCATTTGCCTTTTTGGATGCGGCATAAAGTGATACTGGATGATCCACATTATTGTGAACGGAAAATGGCATGTTGGTGTTTGCGCCATAGACAGAGCTCGATGAGGCATATACAAAATGCTTCACCTTATTATGTCTGCAACCCTCAAGAATATTGACAAAACCGACAAGATTTGTGTCTACATAGGAATGTGGGTTTATCAGTGAATAACGAACACCTGCCTGGGCAGCAAGATTAACTACAGCGTCGAACCTGTGATCACTAAACAACTGCGCCATAGCTTCACGCTCTGCAATATCTATATTGACGTGCTCAAAGTTTTCAAATTCTTGTAACTGGGACAAGCGAGATTTTTTCAAGTCTGGGTCATAATAGTCATTGAGATTATCAAGACCGACAACTGTGCGCTCATCCTCTAATAATTTTTTGGAAAGGTGGAAGCCTATGAAACCGGCAGCACCAGTTATTAATATTTTTTTCATTCTTGTTCCTTATACTTAATCGTCAAAGTCGCCTTCTGGCCCTTTATCAGTATCCAGTTCGGCGGCACGCGCAATAATTTTATCTCGTGTCCAATCTTCAGGTGATTCCACCCTGCCTGTTTTTGGACCTATGTCATAAGATCCTGCTTCAAGTAAGACTTCAACTGCATCCCGTGCTGTATTACCAGCATTAAAGACTTCCACGAGCATGGTATAAACAAAATCTTCAACCCTTCGAGCCATACGCTCCCTTATAAAACGAGGTTGCCCCATTATCTTATTTTCAAAGGTAAGATTAAGCGTTTTATAGCCACCACCAGATATTCCATGTTTGTCTGCATAGGCAGTCATCTCATCCCAAAGCTCTTCTGATAGCCCTTCACCATTGACTTTTACAAAATTACCGTCGTCAAGCTTTGCATTGCCATAATCATTTACATCCAATCCCCAGGATACCATTTGGAGAGCTGTTGCAACATTTGCTTTGGTCGTACTGGTTTTTGCTGCTATATCCAGGAGTCTTTCAGAGCTGTTACCAGACGTACCGTGCTGTGCCCCTGAAATACCATATGGAGCAAGAGCATCATGTATTGCTGCGGTCAATTCAACCTGAATACCCTGATCACTGGCCTCAATACCATGGGTGGTACCATTATTTAGAGCAATCCAATCAGGAAACACGTCATGTGCATTTAAGCCCTGTATAAGAAAAAGAGCCTCATCTTTAGATGATAAGCCATACTTCCCCTTAATTTCTCCAATTTCTGTTTCAAAGCCTGCCCATGAAGGAATAAACCTGGCAAGGTCAATACTGGCAAAAAGATTTTGGTCGTCTGGCATGTGTGAGGCATCAATGGCAATTGATGTTATACCCGCATCAAAAAGACTTGGAATTTCTCTACGGGCAAATGCAAGGTCTTCTTCTTTTTTGATCCCATAATGATCTGCATGGATTGCAACAGGAACGGTGATTCCAAGTTCATTGCATATGGCATCAACCTGCCTGGCGACGTTCCAGTAATTGGTTGCACAGTAAGCACTAGCACCGCCTTCAGATCTGGCGATTTCAATAATGATACCAGCTCTTGCCCGTTGAGCAGCTTGCAGCGCTCCACGTATAACAACATGGCTCCTGCCGTTTGCTGCCATGGTCATTGCACCGCCTTTAAAAAGCATTGCCCGGTCGATTGCTTTACCACTCACAAGAAGGGCTCTTGAATTAGGGAATAAAGTCTTGATATTTGGAGGTCTGCCAATTTCCAAAGCTTTCTCAAAATCAGTTGTATACGTCATAAATCCTCCTATCCTTTCAATCAGGTATCAGATAACAGTAAGTCAAATTATATGGTTCATTCTATATCTTCTTCAGGTTCATCAAAACCAATAAATGTTTTCCGGCCAAAAAACATAACAGCGACAATGCCTATTTCATACAACACTACAAGCGGACCTGCCATGAGCAATTGATTTATAACATCTGGTGTTGGGGTCAAAATAGCTGCTATGATAAAACTAATGAGAATAGCATATTTTCGGTTTTGTTTCAAAAAATCAACCGAGACAATCCCCACCTTAGCGAGGAAAACGAGAAGTACAGGGAGTTCAAAAATCGCTCCAAAGCCAAGCAACAAACGAACGGACAATGAAAAATATTCACTCACAGCAGGTAAAGGCTCTCAGGTCTCACTCGTGTATCCTAGCAGAAAACGAAA
Organism: uncultured Desulfobulbaceae bacterium; assembly: GCA_947260045.1. Taxonomy (GTDB): domain Bacteria; phylum Desulfobacterota; class Desulfobulbia; order Desulfobulbales; family Desulfobulbaceae; genus CAMYOP01. Next base: position 907 of record CAMYOP010000143.1, on the reverse strand, counting down.
TGCTGGAGGGAAAACAATATAATAGCCAAATAAAGCACCTGCAAAAAAACAAAGCGTGGAAACCAGTGTAAATGGAAAAATTACCTTTTTCTCATGTTGATATAATCCAGGAGCGATAAATCTCCAGATCTGAGAAAATATGACGGGGATTGCCAGAAGTACACCGCAAAGAAGGGCTAATTTTAGATAAAAAAAAACCCTTCCTGGTAAGAGGTAAAGATAAGACTTTTTCCTTCAGGCAGAGCCATAATCAAGGGTTTTAAAAACCATTTTGAAATTGGTGTTATAAAGGAATAAGATAGGGCAAAGCCTGCAAACACTGCAGCTATTGATATCATTAAACAATGACGGAGCTCACCAAGATGTTCGGTGAGACTTTGCTTATTTAAATGGCTGGGTTGATCTTCTTGCATCAGGCTCTATTATTTTCTTTCTTGAATTGTTGAGTCGGGAACAATAACCTGTTCTTATTACAATGTAAACTGGTAAAGCCTTATATTAAATGTCTTTGACTTCAGTGTTGTCCTGGGGCTACACTGAAATAGTGTTATTGTCTGTATTATTTAAACAAGTGATATCTGTAAAACACAGGTTCACTGACAGATGCTTCTCCACCTTTATATAGCATATATTCGTTAAAATTAAGATGAAAACACTAGAAAAAACAGCTCTACTCGTTGTTTGCAGCTTCCTCGTTGTCGGTATTTGTATAACTTTCTATGGTATGTCCGGCTTAGACCTGATTACAGGTACATATGCCGGCTCAGGCAGAGAGCACTCTGACAAATACATCCCAGGGATTAATTATGATGAACGAGCACCTGATTACGGATTAAGAGTTCGCACAAAGGACGGTTGGGCTGTTGTTGGGGTTGAAAGTAATACCTTTATCAGATCAGGCTCAATT
>CAMYOP010000142.1 GCA_947260045.1 uncultured Desulfobulbaceae bacterium | reverse complement strand
CCGCTGGCACCATGGATAAAGACGCTGACATCAGATTGGGCATAGAGCTTTGCCTGGGTAAGCATGTCCAGCATAGCAGGATTTCTGGTAATGATATCGCTTCGCCACTCCTGATCATCCTCTACATTGTTTTTACAATCCTGATCACCTGAAATCTGGAGTGCTTTCTCTATTTGCTCGAGCAGCACCTTTGATTCAAAGGGTTTTGTTAAAAAGCTAAAGACGCCTTTCTGAGTGGCATCAACAGCTTCGGGAATGGTGCCATGGGCTGTGAGAATAATTACAGGAAGAGTAGGATTTATGGCATAGATCGCATCAAATAAGGCCATCCCGTCCATACCATCCATGCGGAGGTCTGTTACCACCAGGTCAGGTCGGGACATGGAGAGGAAGACCAATGCTTTTTCGGCGTCTTCAACGCTTTCTACATTATATCCTGCAGATTCAAGCCGAATGGAAACAAGACGTAATAAACCAGGATCGTCATCTACAAGTAAAATTTTGGATTTTTTCATTTTGGCGACCTCTCCAGGGTATCCTGGCGCAACTTAATACTTCTTTCGATACTCCTGAGGGCATCAAGCTTATCTTTCACTGTAATATAATTATTTCGCATTTGCTGCAGTTTCAGCTTCTCATTGGCAAGAGCTTTTTTAACTTTCTGTTTTTCTAAGGTTAATTTTTGTCTATCCTCAATGATAGTGTGAAGATGTCTGGCATATTGATTAAGTTTCGTTTTTTCAACAGCAGGATCATTTAGATAACTCTCAAGCAGAGTACTCGCGGTCTCAATATCTTCAAAGGGAGTACCGCCCAAACTCAAAAGAGTTGCATATTGCAGCATGATCCCTTCTCCTGGACTATCAAGGTACGATTTCTTGATAACATCAAGTTCCTCTATAAGTTGCTTCTGATCAAGCTCTTGGAGAAACAGTAAGTAGGAGATCATATCAATGTCACCATTTGCAGACATGTCCGGGCAGATGCTATTGCAAATGCTTGTGGCCAAGGGGCTGTTTTTGGCACAGCCTGATAGGTAACTAGCCGTTATCATCGTTAATAGAATGAATGCTATGCGCATCGTTTTTTTCACGCGCTCTCCTCCCGCAGCATGGTGGGTATGTGAATGCAGAAATGGGCGCCTGTCTCATTTTTGTCAATAATTTCAATATGCCAGTTGTGTTCTTCAACATATTCGCGAACAATTGCCAGCCCAAGTCCTGAACCTTTAATATGTCCTTTTGCAAGAATCTTGCCTTGATAGAAAGGTTCGAAGATTCTTTCTCGATCTTTTTCATCTATGCCTGGCCCGTTATCATTAATGTCGATCAGAATTTCTTTTTTATGCGCGCTAATATTCACTTGGATAGCACCTTTTGGATAAGAGTATTTCACTGCATTTGAAAGGAGATTGTCCAGAATGATTTTTGTTTTTTCTCGGTCGCATTGAATGCTAAGAGGCTCAAGGCTGACCTGAATCTGTAATTTTTTAGCCTTTATAGAGAGTTTTTGATCAGCAAGAACTTCCTGGATCAAGGTTTTGAGGTTGACTCTATCGTTTTTCAGGACAGCCTGTTTGACTTGAGAGACACTGAATTTCAGAAGATTTTCTATGAGTTTTTTAAGCTGTTCAGTATTGGCATGCAGGATATCAACGACTTCTTTTTGATCAGTGGTAAGGGAACCCACCACCTCATCTGCAAGTAATTCCGAACCTTCCTTGATAGAGGATAGAGGCGTTTTTAGTTCATGAGAAACATGTCGCAGGAATTTCACCTTTTCCGCCTCTACCTCTGCCAGCCTGAGTCGTAGCCAATTAAGGCGATCTCCCAAAAATTGTAAATCCTGTGGACCTGAAACTTCGATGGCAGGGCCAAATTTTCCTCGACCAATTTGTAATATGGCCTGCTCAATTTGGCGGATAGGACGTGCGATGAGAAAAGAAAAAGCAGCGGCAACCAGCACTGAAATAGGAATGGAGGCCAGTCCTAATATCATGAAAAATGACTGTGCTTTGTCTGCAATTTCCCGCATTTCTTCAATTTCACGGTTTATAACCAGGTTGCTTCCTTTCAAAATGTCACGGGCTAAGGCAGATAAAGTAACGAATTTACCCACTGCTTCTTTACTCTGTTCCGAGTTGTATTCATTATCGTGCAGAGTCGTGAAAATTTCGTCTTCCTGTTCAGTGATCAGGTTCAATGTGTTTCGGATTGAATTCTCCAGAGGCAGCTTGAAGAGTTCTTCCTGGGTTTCTTTAAATTTAGTGCGGGTTTCCCTGTAGGAGTTAAACAGGAGGGAATCACCCAAAACCTGGAACTGTCTGGCTGTGCGCTCCATCATTGTGATTTCTTCTGTTAGTTTACGGGAACTTTGGGTGGAGCGCACAGCCTGGTACACTGCATGTCGACTCTGGTTAGAGAGCTGGTCGACATATATTGCAGCATAGGCCAGAGCAATGAGCAGAGGAAGGGCGACCAGGGAAAAACCCAGGAGGATGAGTCGAATAAAGGATTCTGGATGAGGAAGATGCACTGTCTTTTACAATACATAGTTTTACAGTTTCGCGGTTTGGAATGTGTTGCAGTCGTTTACCTGACCGGATTGTAATCCCGTATTGAACCAGTGCATACGCTGTTTAGCCGATCCATGAGTAAAACTTTCAGGTACAACATAGCCCTGGGTTTGTTTTTGTAAGGTATCGTCACCAATTCTGGATGCAGCATTAAGTGCTTCTTGTATATCCCCTTGTTCAAGGATCTGTCTGGCCTTGTCAGCATGGTGTGCCCAAATTCCAGCAAGGCAGTCTGCCTGTAATTCTACCCGAACTTGAATCTGGTTAGCTTCCGTTTTGCTGGCTCGTGATTTGAGGGAATGTGATTTGTCAAGGACACCCAAAAGTTTCTGGACATGGTGTCCAACCTCGGGGGATATAACATACGCCTGGGCAAAGTCCCCTGGTGCCTGGAAACGATTTTTTAATTCTCGGTAGAAATCAAGGTCAATGTAGACTTTATAATCAGCAGGACAATAAAACGGACCTGAGGCTGCCTGGGCATACCCGCATGCAGATTGGACGGTTCCGGTAAAGAGAACCAGTTGTGGTTCCTGATAGGTTTTACCTGCCTGGTTGAAAATAGTATTCCAGGTATCCTCGGTATCTCCTAAAACGACTGATACAAACTCTGCCAGTTCATCATTGACAGATGATTGAGTCGTTGTCTGCTGGGTCTGTGTTTGGGGAGTTTCGACATTCTGGACAATGTTGAGAATTGTTAAGGGATCAACTCCGAAAAACATGGCAACAACAGCTATGACTAAAATACTTATACCGCCTTTAAAAGCGGGGCGACCAACTCGTCTTCCTCTACGATCATCTACATTGCTACTTCTTCGTCCTGATCTCCATCGCATAGTATAGCCTCTCTATTTATCTGGGGACAAATTTATTTCCAGTCAATATCCTTGCATGGGACGGGATAAGTCGCCTGCAAAGGAGTCTTTGGCCAGTTTTTTCTTATATCAAAACAAGTTACTTTACCAGCACCATCAGCCCAATATCTATGTGGGTTGGTCTGGTCAAAATGTTTTTTATCTATCTGTTTTCCTAGATGAATTTCATAATGAAGATGGGGGTACGCTGCAAGTAAACCGGAACTGCCAAGGGTGCCAATTTGTTGGCCACGATTTACGTTTTCACCATCTTCGATAAGGCGTTGATCAAGATGGTAATATTTTCCCCTGACATACAGGTTGTCTTCATTTTTACCATGATTGATTAAAATTTGATTCCCATAAAACGGTTCATAAAAAGATTCAATGACCACCCCATCTGCAACAGCAATCACTGGCAAACCAACTTCACCGTAAATATCAATAGCGTAATGGCCAGTTGACAGGCCCATATGGGCATTTTCTAAAAATTTAGGACGGTATCCCTGAGAAATGGAAGGAGCATTTTCAGGAATATATAATGCTGGGGCATTTTCCCAATCAGGGTCTGCATCAGGAGCAATCTTACCATAATGTTCTACAAAAGAGCCACCGCAGCCAGCTTGAACAAACAGAAGGAGAAAACAGTAAATACTGCGAAGAGCATGAGTTTTCAATGGTTTTGTAGCTGGTTTTGTCAGGGAAAAGATACAGAACATATATAAAAATCCTCAGGCCTTTTCTCATTTACAGAGGAGGAAGATAGTTTTTTGCACCGTCAGATATATAATCATATAATTATTTGGAGCATGGGAAGCAATGAATTTGTTCTCTGGTGACCTTTTCACTCCTGCTGTATTTTGTTTTTATTTGGAGCTTGGAAGCAGGTAGGGGAAATAATAAAGGCTGTAAATTGTGGAAAAAAAGAGGACAGTGTTGTTGTAACCGATTGGTATAATAGTAAAAATAATTAAGAGGGTGCGGGGTCAGGAAAAAGTCTGGAATGGTAAAAGCGATTTGGTACTGAACGAGCATGTACGAAAACACAGGAAAAAGTTCGTTGGCCAAATGGCTCGCTGCGGCTTCACAAAAGCCAGCTTTATTAAAAAAAATTGTATCAATGTAGTCAATGTCGCCACCAGGTTTCGATTACTGCTGATACTTTGTTTCATGCTACGAAAATATCGCTTGTAAAATGGTTTTGGGCAATCTACCGACAGCCTCTGATAAAGGAGGCATCTCTGCCCTTCGTTTGATGAAACACATTGGCGTGTCTTGGTTGACTGCTCGCAGCATGTTGAGAAAAATCCGAAAAGCAATGATGGATTGTGACAGTATCTATCGACTTCAAAAATTGATAGAGTTTAAAGATACTTATGTTGGCGGTGAAAGAGGGCGAGGTGCTGAAGGAAAAAAGACTGTTCTCGTTGCGGTTGAAACCCGTAAAAAGGGAGCAGGGTTTATCGCAATGCAGGTTGTTGATACAGTTTTCAAAAAGACAGTCCGCAATTTCATTCATCATCTTGTGAAAGCGGACCAAACGATTAGAACAGACGCTTTTCAAGTCCTTAATGCCGTTGGAGAAAGCCAAAAGCATGAGAAAAAAGCTACTCCACCTGATATAGCTAAAGAATGGCTTCCTTTGGTTCACGTAATGATCGGAAATATGAAGAAGTTTATCAATGGAACTTTTCATGGTGTCTCTTCAGGTTATCTCCAAGAATATATTGATGAGTTTTGTTAAAGATTTAACCAAAGGTTCTGGGAATCTGAATTACCCTTAAGGTCACTCAATGCATGTCTTTCACCTGTTCCAGTGAAAACAGCTGAGTTCTATTAAGAGCCACTAATTTTTATTAACAATACTAAAATCAGGTCGGATGATTATCAACTCGATGTAGAGGAGGCCCTGGCAGATACACTGAAAAATTGTTTGGTGGTATTTCATCTCCATATACAAACTACGGTTTTAGTGGTACTTTGCCTGATCAGGGGTTAGGTATTCATTCATCATCACCACCACCGATACCAGTTTAAGTCTAGGTTTTGGTACAACACTCAATCAAGACGTAACTGATGAATCTTGGGGAATAGACAATGTGCTCATTACAGACAACACGAACGCCGTCCCAGAACCGATCACCATTCTGCTTTTTAGCTCTGGCTTAGCGGGTCTTGCCGGAAGTCGAATTAGACGTAAAAAGAAAGCTAAGTCGATTTAAGAAAGAAGACAAAAAGGGTCAAGCTTGGTTTATGGGTGTCAAACCCAAAACAACCCATCGACTTGATGCACACAAGTTAAGCCTGACCACACTTTCTCCACTTACTCTTCTTCAACTTAGTCTAGCTTGCCACCGCGTACTTTTCTTTTTCCAAATATTGCTCCTGCCAATCCCGCACTGAAAAGAAGAATGGTGGTCGGTTCTGGAACGGGTTCTCCGGCAGATACAGCTTCTCCCATAATTTGAACTTGTGTACCGAATTCAGTTCCTGTTTGCCATGGTATTCCATTTTGAGTTAAGTCATCCGTTGCAAAGAACTCTACATAAATCTCCTTGGGCCCATTGAGTGACCAAATAGTAACACCATTATTATTAGTCTTAACGAAATCATTTACACTAAACAAGTTTAATGGATCATTAATATCGATACCATAGTCATCTACAACAGAGTCCCATTTTAATCCAACAGTGGTCTCGTATATAGATGTCCATTCAGTATTTCCGGGCAGAAGAACCTCAAATTCCAGCTTACTGGCTGCCGGAACATATGGCCCCGTCAAGACTAAATTTTCATTAGACAAAGAAGGTGGACTAGGTAATACGACAGGATCAATGACAAGTTCAGCGACAACTGACTTTATAAAAGCTTTTGCTCCCGTTCCCGCCCAAGCCCATGTCCCAGCAGCACCAGCAGCGGCTCCAGCCCTAGCAAATCCACTACTATTAGCAGCATAACCATAAACGCCATTAATATTCGCTTTACTACTAGCTGTTGCAGTACCAAGCCAATTACTACTTACCGCTTTATCATCAAGCCATCCAGGAGCATTGGTTGCATCACTATAGCTATCGGCCACTGTCCCAGATGCTTTTGCATAACCAGTAATCCAAGCTGCTGTTCCAACTGGGGCTAAAATCGTACCACCAACAACTCCTACTTGAGCAGCATCCATGAGTTGCCTAACTTCAGAGACAGCAGTCCAAGCTCCTCCAGTCAAAACATTCAGCGTAGCCCCTTGGCAAGGAAAAGTGGTGATAATTACAAATATGGCAAATACTTTAGCTATTATAACTGGCCCATCATCTTTAGTGCAGTTTTCAAAAATAAACGGCGACCATATTTTATTAAACGGTTCCATAACCAGGAGCACACTAATCATTCCTATCTTTGCAGCTAAAGCATATATACCCACTTCTTCTAACCCACCATACTTGGAAAGAAAATATCGATCTGCACTTGTTATAATGTACATAAAAAAAGCCGCCGGCAAATAGGGAAGTCCAAATTTCAACATAGATATCAGTACATCTTTGGATATTTTTATGCCTGCCCAGCTAGAAAGCTTTATGTAAAACACCAACGCCATCGACGACGAAATAATCAGTTGAGAAGATAATATCCCTTCTACATTATAGTCATATATCACCAATGCAATATAGTTAAAAGTTATAA
>CAMYOP010000141.1 GCA_947260045.1 uncultured Desulfobulbaceae bacterium | reverse complement strand
CATCACTGCGGACTATCTCCCATTGGTAATTCTCAATATCGCCATTCGGATCATATGACGCTGAAGCATTAAGTGTGACCGCATCAAAAACTATCTGATCAACACCAGCGTTTGCAACAGGCGCATGATTATCGCAAACATCTCCAACCCCATCACCATCACTATCAAATTGATCAGGGTTATATATGGCTGGACAGTTATCGGATGTATCATCTACACCATCTCCATCTCCATCTGGCAACTGAATATCGCATACATCTCCAATTAGATTACCATCCGTATCCAGTTGATCGGGATTATAAGTACCAGGACAATTATCGGCTACATCATCTATACCATCAGCATCACTATCCGCTAAATTATTGGGGTCGATGAGATTAAACGTTGGTACACCATTTATAGAACGAACTAACAACAACTGTTCATTTATAGAAAACAATCGTAATGGTTCTCCAAGAGCAGCAAACTCGCCATTTGGCGCATTTGTGGGTGTCCACATCTGTACAACAGCTGAATTTTCATCTGGCCCAAAAGTTACAAGCTCACTGTTTAGCCAAACTGCGTCAAGAATATTATTGGGCAACGAGTAAATCTGAGCAAGGGAAATTGCATCATAAATACGTCCGGATCCCAAAACGACAACACTTCCGTCAGGAGCAACTCGTATAGGCATAACAATTCCAGAACTGCTATGGTAAGGTGAGTCTTGCTTGATGCCAATTTCCCCAGTTGTAGAGTTAATATCTTCCCACAGTAAATCGTTTGGAGATGTACCATCCCGAAAATAGTAAATTTTCTGATTGATCTCATTCCAGATATATTCTCTTGAAGGATGGTTCAAATCAACAGCAGAAATGAGAGTGCCGTCTGGAGAAAAAGTGTAATGACTTTCCCATCCCCCTGAAGCATCTACAGTAAAAACAAAACTTCCAACCTGAGCCAGCCCTAAGGGTGATTGTGGAAGTGAAGCGAAATGTTCTTCAGACAACACTGGAGCATTGAGGTCTATTTTGTTTATCTGTCCTGTTTCATAAGCCAAATAAATGATGTTTGACACGGTATCAACAGACATGTATTCGGGAACACCAACAAGCGGAATTGAAGCTAAATATTCTTCATTTTGAACTGACCAGCGAAATATACTTGCGTGAACTTTGCTTAGGAGAAAAAGTATACTGTCATCATCATCGTGAACATATGAGTCGGGAGTATATGCCAGACCAACAGGATCAATTGGCTGGCCGGGAATAACAGATGAAAAATCACTTAACATTACCTTTTCCAGGGTATATCCGGATGGATTTTCCTCAAATGCAAATATTTCGGAATCGTTAGAAAAGAGTTCCTTGTTGCTGGAAGAATTTAAGGTAAATCTTCCGGACTCAAGAAGCGTATTGCTGTATACGACCAACTCTCCTTGTCTCAACACTACAGGGAGATCACCAACAAATGTCAAAGCATTAAACGAACCCGAGAAACTCCCTAAATAAGACAAACTTTGTGTGCTGTAAATAATTCCAGCATCATCCACAACTCTTGTTTCATCTGGAAAGACCCATGTTTTTGATGCTCTGGGATAATCACCGTGATAAGGGCTATTATCAGATGAAATAATAATTCCAGAACTGTCTATTTCCATATAGCCAATATCTGAAGGAGATATACCAGTGGATTTCCCGAAAACTCGCAACATTCCATTTGCAGAGCTTAGACCAGTGTTCAAATAAGTTGCAGAATAGGAAGAGTTTGTAGATGTTACGACAAAGCTGTTTAGATCAACAACTGTAGTAAGTCTATATTGAGCAATAGCTAAAAAACCTCCAACTGTTGATAGATCTAAAATTGTTGTTGCAGTGTTAGCGACATGTGTTTGATTACTACCATCAAAATCATACCGGTAAATAATCCTCTCATAGCCGACATAAATCCCTGAATTATCTACAGTCAATGCCGCTGCTGTTTGTGTGGTTGGCAAGTCAATAGTATCCAGCCAATCTTCAAGGTTGATATCGTATCGAAAAATTTGGTTCGGACCAGAACTCAAAAGGTAAACAATATCATTATGTGATTTCCCTTCCACATGGGCAGCAAAAACATTTGTTGACCATAAAAGTAGACCTAGTAACAGTAAAATTTTCTTCACTTTTTCACCCTTTAGATAAATATAATAAACCCTTTGTGCTGATGAAGATAAACAACGCCATCTTGACTTATACAAAAAATGAGCCACCTCTTTCAAAACACCTAATATGAACGATTAATGACAATATGGACCACGCAAATGAATATATATTCACTTGACATGTTTTTCGATACCATGAGAAAAAATGAACGTCAATATTGTAATTGCCGTCCCAATCATGTTTTTCCGTTCACTTCGCGGCGAATTCTCTTGGACTGCAAAGGAAAATAGAAATATCAAAATTTATATCACTTAAATCCCACAATCTGTATTCGTATGGATAATGAGTGCTAATTTCATCAATGGCTAACTGAATTTCTTGATATGATGGCTATTCTTTGAAACGGATTACTGTAATACCATTTTCAATTTCAATTATGTGATTATGCTGCATGGTGCTCTCCAAAATGGCAAATACTTTTGCAAGGCGCCTTCCATCAGGTCAAAGGCCAGAATATTGGTATGACAATCATAAGTACTGCTAAAATTATAAGAGTAAGGGGTACACCCACCTTTACATAATCCATGAATTTATATCCACCAGGTCCCATTACTAATACATTTGCAGGATGTGAGATAGGTGAGGTGAAGCTTGAAGAAGCGGCCATGGCAATACCCATCATGAGTGGATAGGGTGAGATGCCCATACCCGCAGATGTTTCAAGGGCGATTGGTACCATTAAAACGACCAGGGCAGCAGTGGGAATTATGGAGGTGGCCAAAAAGGTGATAACCAGCAGGCCAAAAAGGATGCCATAGGGGCCTGACGGGCCGAGTAATGCAATAGTTTGTTGCGCCACCAGAGCAGCAGCACCAGTTTTATCAAGAGCCACGCCAAGGGGCAGCATTCCTGCAATCAAAAATACGGCCTTCCATTCTATGTATCGATAGGCCTCTTCCATGGTCAGACATTTGCTGAGTACCATGACAGCAGCGCCTATTACCACAGAGATATAAATAGGGACCCAGCCAAGAATCACTGGTAGAAGAACCGCCGCCATAATTATCAGGGCTGTTTTGGCTTTTTCTTCACGGGCCACTTCCTGCATCTCTTCAGTCAAAACCAGAAAATCTGTTTCGCGACCAAGAACAGTAAGTTTTTTCCACGAACCAAGTAGCAGCAGGGCGTCGCCAAACTGTATCTTCATATCACTCAAGCCAGTTCGAACCACTTTCCCTTTGCGCCATACAGCCAGAACCGTCAAACCAAATTTTTCACGAAAACTGATTTCCTGCAGTGTTTGCCCAGCAAGAATGGAATGAGGTGAGAGAACCACTTCAAGCATGCCAGTACGTTCATCCTCAAGAATAGAAATATCCTCTGTACCCTCCTGTTCCTTGACAAAAACAGCTTCAAGACCTTGCAGCAATAACACTGCCACCAAATCAGATAAACCCGCGATCAGGAGTCTGTCGCCATGCTCAAAACGAACCTCAGATGTGGGCATGACAGCAGTCCCATCTTCCCTGATGAGACTTAAAATCTGAACATCAAAAGAATTGCCAAGCTGACTTTCAGCAATGGTCATACCGATAAGGCGTGAAGTACTTGGAACACTGAGCATACGAACCTTTCGTTCAATTTTCCATGTACCCTGGTGAATGTCTTCTGCAGTGAGTATTGAGACCTCTATCCCGTCCTCGGCAGAGAGCGTGTCAATACTCCCTTGCGAGCCGTAAACCATAAGCTTATCATGCTCTAGCAGGATGAGCGTCTTAACCTTCTCACTGATATCGCTGCCATTGCGCGTAACACTGATGACACTGAGTTCAAAACGGTTTCGAAAATCAAGCTGAGAGAGAGTATTGCCTAGAAATGTACTGTCAGGTCCAATTGTTACCTCTGCAAGAACCATGTTCAAACTGAGCAGATCCGCATCGATGGAATCGGAGCTGTCCTCCAACAGCTGCCCCCAATTATTCATTTCTATTACGCGGTCGAGCTTCCCCTCGACAATGAGCTCATTACCCGCCTGTATTCGCTCTGTATAGGCTGGGGCAAGCAGTGTCTCTCTTCCATTGCTGATACCAACCACGTTGAGACCAAAACGTGAGCCAAGGTGACTGTTTAAAAGGGTTTTACCAACAAGTGCAGATTGTTCAGGAATAGTAATTTTAAATAAACGTTCATGGATACGATATTGCTCGACAATCTGCTTTTCACTGGTCTGCTGTGCATGCTCTTTATTTTTGGGCAACAGCCGTATACCGATAAAGGTGACAAAGAGTACGCCCACAGTCATTACAATGAGACCAATTGGTGTATAGGTAAACAGACCAAAGGGTTCCAGACCATTTGTGCGCAGAGCCTCACTCACCAGGATATTGGGTGGCGTACCTATCATGGTGGTAAGACCGCCAAGAAGAGAACCATAGGCCAGAGGCATCAACAAAAGTGAGGGCGACTTTCCTGTCTTTCTGGCAATATCCATCACAACAGGCAGCATCAGGGCAGCAACGGCAACATTATTCATAAAGGCCGAAAGCACACCAGCGATAATCATGATGAGAATGATCATTCTGCTTGTTCCTGTGCCGCCAATCTTCATGAGGTAGCGTCCTAGAATATTTGCTATACCTGTCCTTGTCAGGCCGCCGCTCAAAATAAATACAGCCCATATAGTTACAACAGCGGGATTACTGAAACCTGCCAGTGCTTCTGTAGGACTGACGAGTCCTGTAATTGCCAGTACCCCAAGAACCAGCAGAGCAAGGACCTCAAGCGGCATAATCTCTGTCACTAAAACAACCATCACAACAGCCAATATTCCCATCACGAGAAGAATATCTGGTGACATATAGTTTTCCTCGGTTTTATGTTGTTTTTCAATTGTGCCAGTACTAGCAAAAGGAAGACAAAAAAAGTTCCATTACGCCTGTGAGAAGTAAAACATTTTCACTTTCTTTCTCCCCTGCAAATGATTTTACAGAAGGAGAAGCTGTTTTACGATTAAAATTCCACGCGCTGTATCAAATCAGCATTATAAATTACATTTAGGTATCATTGCAGAATCCAAAATATTCCCATGGGCAGACTTCTTCTTTCTACTTTTTAGTTTTTATTTTTCAAAAAAAAATCTACTTAGCTGGGTCAGTTTTCCACAGCCAACCCCTAACAATGCTTATGCTGGAAGAAAAACCAGTAATCTCCCGTCAAATACCAGTAGTGGATTTATCAATAATAACCAGAGACTCGAACAATTTCTATTTGCCTCTTTTTATTCTACACCATATAATTTTTTAAAAAGGGAACAGAAGCTTCATCTTAACCGACAGGATATCGAAAAAGGTCTTTTGGCTTAAAATTTAACCCCGATTACCAGTTAAATATTTTGCTCCAGCCTTTCTACGTATTCGTTTTATCTATATTTTATGTATCGTGCTGTGCCAGGCTCAAAGAGCAAAATAGAACACAGAATATCCAAAAGAATACCTGTTGCTCTCAATGCAGACCTCTCTTTCGGAATATCAACCTATCCGGCAGTTGTCGGAAATATCTCAGAGCAAGGATTATATACAATAATCCCAATGGCAAAAAATGATTCCATCGCCATTGCAAAAGACCAGATACTGAACTTACAGCTTCAGTCCCCAGCTGGTAATGCTCTGAAATTGCGCTGCAGGCAAAAATGGTCAAGCAAGAGCTCTGCTAAAAAGCCAAGCAAAAAAATTGGTCTTGAAATTATAGACCCTTCCCCCGAGTATCATTCTTTATACAAAAACTCTGTCTACAAGCTCAGAAATGAAGTAAGCCATGATTCCATCGCAGTAATTGGCATGGCCTGCCATTATCCTGGTGCGCCTGATTTAAAAATGTTTTGGGAAAATATTTTGGCCCGCCGCCGAGAATTTCGCAAAATTCCTGATATCAGGCTTCCTCTTTCAGAATATTATGATCCTGACCCAACAGTTCCAGATAAAACCTATGGGACAAAAGCTGGAGTTATTGATGGCTTTGAGTTTGATTGGGTAAAAAGGGGTATTCCAAAATCAGTCATCGAATCCTCTGACATCAGTCACTGGCTCGCACTCGAAGTCTCTCTGCGTGCTCTTGAAGATGCTGGTTACAGTAGAGAAACGATTTCATCCGACCGTTCCGGCGTTATAATTGGCAACACCTTGACAGGCGAGCACAGTCGAACTGAAAACATGCGACTACGCTGGCCCTATGTCCGAAAAACCCTCCTGGCAGCCGCAAAGGACAAAGGACTGCCTCCAGATCTGATAACTGAACTGTCAGACGTCATGGAGGTACATTATAAATCCGTTTTTGCACCCATTACTGAAGATACCCTGGCTGGCAACCTGTCCAACACCATCGCCGGGAGAATCTGTAATTTTCTGAATTTAAACGGTGGCGGATATACTGTAGACGGAGCATGTTCCTCTTCTCTCATAGCGGTAACAACTGCGGCAACACAACTAGCAAGCGGTAGCCTTGACCTGGCAATTGCAGGAGGTGTTGACATAAGCCTTGATACCTTCGAGCTGATAGGATTTGCCAAGACCAATGCCTTGACCAAAGATGACATGCGAGTTTACGATCGTCGGGCCAATGGCTTTATTCCCGGAGAGGGTGCGGGATTTGTTATCCTGAAAAGGCTTGAAGATGCCCGCGCCAATGGTGATTACGTGTATGGCGTCCTTCGGGGCTGGGCCGTGTCATCAGATGGAAAAGGAGGCATAACTGCTCCAAAAGCTGCAACCCAGGCTCTGGCGATTCAAAGAGCCTATACTAAGGCTGGATACAAACTCTCTGATGTTGATTTCATTGAAGGCCATGGCACGGGAACACCGACTGGCGACAAAGCTGAAATAAGTGGAATTGCAGAAGCACTAAAAGAGGCTGAACACTCTTCTCTTCGCTCTCTGGGTATCACCTCCCTGAAATCTATCATTGGTCACACAAAAGCCGCCTCGGGAATAGGTGGTTT
>CAMYOP010000140.1 GCA_947260045.1 uncultured Desulfobulbaceae bacterium | reverse complement strand
ACCAAGCGAATACATTCATTGGGGTCTGCACCATAGCCGACTATATCGCCAAGACAGATATAGCGATGCACATTTCTTGCGGCGGAATCATCCACAAAGGCCTGCAGAGCCTCCAGATTGGCGTGAATATCGGCAAACACAGCCAGGCGCATGCTATTGGCCCTTACCAGAGGAATTATTATTGATATTTGGCTCAATCACCTTGATACTTGATGGATTCTTTGACTGCCTGCTGTCCAAATATTTTTCAATGGTCTGCAGTTGGAGTAGTGGTCCTCCGCATGGTATTTCCTTATTAAAAATTGGACAGGTATTGTCTGACAAGACTGGTTGCTGCCGGCTGTACTCATGCCCTGAACGGAGTCGCAGCACCTTACTTGCCACTGCAAACTGATCCCGCAAAGAGCATGAAAGTGGTAAAATATCTTCCTGATACAGCCTTTTCATACATTGTAAATCACCAGAACCAGCACAAGCGGCCATATCTTTTGCCAGGTCATGAATATCGTCATGCACGGGCAAAATCAATTCAGCAATTGGTAGCCAGAAGGAATTTGCCTGAATTTCTGCCAGCCACTTCCCTAGAAAACAGTGATGGGCACCCAGGTTAATTTTTTGCTTGGAATCTTTGATCAGATCCAGAGCAATATCAGCAAGCCAGCTGACATGGTAATACCAGATATCAACAAAAAAAAGCTCGATGTCTAAGACCTGTTCCTCTGTCAGGCTTCCTAAATCTAGTCCTTCCACTGACCAGGCGAATTCTGAGATACTGGGCTCGGCAACCAGAACTTCTGCTCCACCTTGGGCTGTTACATTTTTCACAACGGAATTGCCAAACATGCCTTGTTTTCGTGAAGGGCCAAGTACAATCAGATTTGCCTGTAAAGTACTTGCAACAGAGATGATGGTATTTGCGGCTTCTCCAGGTATCAACCTGACTGTGGGGTCAATATTATAACGTCTGAATCGTTGAATATAGCCTTCAAGCCTGGTTCGAAACCGCTCCCCTTCAACAGCTAAACCATACCTGCGGAAATGAGAATCATCGTCTTCTTCAATTACAGAGAGGAGGGTGACTGTGGCATCATGTATCAAGGCCCGCTTTCTCATCTCTTCCACAACTAAATCTGATGTATCGTCATCAATAATGGCCCCGAGGATGTGAAACTGTTTTTCCTCCGGAAGAGGCTTCACGGGTTCAGAAAGGGTGGAATATGAAAGGAAAAGGGATAAAAAAGCAAAAAAGTGTGATGGCTTTTTTTGATTTTCACCCCGAGGGGTAACTGGCAACTTCTGAAAATTTTGCAGGTCCTCTGCTAGAGCCGTCACAGAATTGTAGCGGTCACCAGGCTGTCGTTCCAGACATTTGAGAATGATATCCTGGATTTGAGGTGAAACCCTGTCGTTGTAATATCTCGGAGGAACAGGATCAATTTTCAAGCGTCGGCGGCTAGCTGAAAGCCTGTTGGATGAAGAATAGGGAAGGTGCCCTGTCAGCATTTCATAGAGGAGAACACCTAAGCTGTAAATATCGCAACGCTTTTCCCGTCGATGTCCAATAAGTTGTTCAGGAGCAATATAGTTTGGTGTTCCATGGGGAAGATAAAAATCCTCGGCTAAGAGATCGGGCAAGCCCTCTTTGGTGGCAAAACCAAAGTCGATGATTTTTACAGTGTTACCAGAGGTGAGAATGATATTTTCCGGCTTAATA
This sequence comes from uncultured Desulfobulbaceae bacterium, assembly GCA_947260045.1. Taxonomy (GTDB): domain Bacteria; phylum Desulfobacterota; class Desulfobulbia; order Desulfobulbales; family Desulfobulbaceae; genus CAMYOP01. The sequence goes on along the minus strand of CAMYOP010000140.1, from coordinate 5,404 downwards.
TCAAGGTGAACTATTCCCCTGTCATGAAGATATGCTAAGGCAGCAGCTATTTGGAGGACAATGGGGCCAGCCCGGGAAAATTCCATTTTTTTTTGTTTCCCGACCATGGACCGTAGGTCTTTGCCCTGAAGATGCTCCATTATAATATATTGGCGGGAACGATTTCTGCTGAAAAATCGAACGATATTAGGATGATTTAAGGTGCGGCCTATTCTTTCTTCGTTTTGATAATGATAAAACTGGACAGGATTATTGAGAATATCTCCAAATGGTACTTTTAAAACAACGGTTTCATCGCTCAGGATGTCTTTTGCCTGGAAAAGCTGAGCCATCGCACTGCTATGCAACTCCTTTTTCAGGATAAAAGTATCAAGGGTATCAGATGGTTGCAATGCTTCCATTTGTAGTATTTTACAAAGCAGTTTGCCTATTGAACAAAGAAAACGTAGCCGACGACAATCACGATAATTACCAAAATTTCCACAAGCGTAATTTTAGTAATCATAATGGAGATCTTACGCTGTGACGGGTTCATATTTAGGATCATTTTATTCATGATCATCCGAAAAAAGAGAGTGGAAAATCTGTTTGAGGTGTAAAGACGAATATACTCCTGAATAGCCCGTATCCAGAGATACATGCTATGTTCAGTTTCCCCGTCAAGCACGTCACCCTCTCCCCTGACTTTGACTTTCATTGTGTCGTTTTCTGAAAAGAAGAGCAGCTCATTGACCCCATATTCAAATAAGGAAATACTCATCACCGGCTGCTTGTGGGGATCAATCATTTGAGCAGGAGTAAAGTTAAGCTGTAAACCAAGCTCAAATTCATTTTCTGTTTCATAATCCCTCAGCGAAGTAAAGAGACCTCTCTCCTGCATCTGACAATCACCCACAAACCAATGGGGATGAAGATGCAGAAGTTTCTCTTCATTTAATAGACGACTGAGATCAAGCTGCCTGATTTTTTGAGCAGAAACTTTCAGGTCGTATATTTTTTCCATGATATTTTAATGCCTGAAGGACCAAAAGATTATGTATCTAACGTTCCAGGAGGTGCTATAAGCAGGGGACAGGGTAACAAAGGATGGAGCTTGGCGTTTGTCATTCTGGCCCGTAATCCCTTTTCCATTTTGAGATTGAAGAATCTCTTGGTTTCGCGGTGTGGACCGATAACAATAAGGTCGCACTGTCTTTTGGCAGCCTCCCTGGCTATGGTTTCCTCAAGAGGGCCGACGACTTTTATAAAATCTGCATTAGTTGATGCAGGATATTTGTTTCTGATTCGCTGCCAGTCTTCCTCTATTTCTTCGCCCAATTGTCCTTCAACATGATTTAAAAAGGTGGCGTGGGTCTTACTGGAATTTAACCAGTCATCACCAGTCATGGAGCGCCAGTCTTCATCAATAATGGTCAGAACAATAATTGATATATCTTCTGATTTGCCAGCAAGCTCATGAAAAACGAGTTGTTCCGCATTCTGGGCACCAGCTGTTCCATGGGTACAAAGGAGAATGGATTTAAACATAATAAGAGTATAACACAAAGAAATCGTGAAGAAAAGTGAGGTGCGTCTATACAAAAACACCCTTCCCTTCAGAAAACTATAAAAGGAAGGGTGTTCATGGTTAGAATCTTACGACAAGACCGCTTACAGCCACTTGGTGAACAGTAAAACAAAAAACGTTGTCACCAGACACAAGATAAGGGCGGTCAGATCTTCGTTACGCTCACTAGCAAAGACTGAAAGAGCACGCTCTTCCAGTTCTTCACTGTTTGCATCTTTTGCTATTTCGGAAGTGCCTTTTCCGGCATCACCTGTTTCAATGGTTATTTTTTCATCGCTCATATCTAAACCTCCGGAACTTTTATTTGAGCACCACGTCTTTTACCAACCACAAAACAACAAAGAAGGAAAGGACGGCTTTTGTGACACCTGAAATACAGCCAATGATCAGCGGCCAGCTTCCAGCCTGCATGATGGCCTTTTTGGTAATCTGCATACCAAGACCAATCAAACCAAAAGCAAAGAACCAGATCATAAAGTCTGTCAGGGTAGTAACAGTTTTAGATTTTTTATGAACCTGTTTAACAGCATGCTTTATCGCGCCTTTCACGTCCTTGTCAAGGGTGATCTCTTTTGCTTTTTCAGCGGCGAGAACACCTTCAAGTTCAAACATCCGCGCCCGTCCTGTTTTATCAAAAAGCTTTTTATCGTCACGTTCATCAAAATTACCGGCGATCTGGCGTTGGTTCACCAAATCTACCACAGCGGCCATCTGAGCAGCGCTGAGCCCTTGGATGGAACCGTCTTTAAGGGCCTTATCCATTGTTTCCCATTCCTGATCAGTGATCCTGGTACGATCATTATAACTGACATCTATGAACTTGCCTTTATAATGACTGGGTGGAGAAAAAAGACCGGAAGATGACATGATAAAAAGAAGTAAAAAGCCAAGGATAAAAATAGGGAATTTGTCAATGACAACTGTTTTAAAACTTAATTTCTGACCAGATTCCTTGCCAAACCAGGTCGCCAGAACTAAAACGATGATAGGCAGAAAGAGTACCCTGGTGATATTAAAAATTTCAGCAACCTTCAAAGTTTTGATATCAACTGCGTCAAATGCCAGTGCCGCCGCTGCTACCTGAGCAGAGTTAAGGATACCTGTTCCAGCCCATGCGCCAAACTGCACGGCATTCATACCGACCATGTGACCAATGGTTGGAAAGATAAACATACAAATGATACCAAAAGATAAAATAGTACCGATGGTATAGGCCATCTCTTCACTTTTAGCCTTTACAACAGGTGCAACAGCAACTGTGGCCGATACTCCACAAACGCCCATCCCCGCAGAGAGCACTCCTGTCATTGACTTTGGCTGTTTAAAAAGACCTCCAAGCCAGAGTACCATAAATACGGTTCCTAAAACGAAAAAGCCGATCAGCCAGATACTATAGACACCAAGTTTGGCCAGTTCAGCAAAGCTGTACCGGGCACCAAGCAAAATGACACCCATTTTTAAGACAAAACGGGCACATTTAACACCTGATGCGGCAAAATTAGGAATACCAGTGGTGTTTGTGATTAAGACACCGACCAACAAACCAAGTACAACATAGTTAAGGTTAAGAACTTTATAGATTTTAAAACCAAGAACAGGTGCCAGCTGGCTGCTGATAATTTTAACCATTGGCTCAGCCCACCAGCGGATGATCATGGCTAAGGCGAGCAGAAAAAGAATACCTGGAAGTGGCTCCAAAAAGAATCGATCAAAAACTGTTTTGCCTGGTTTACGAACAGTGTTCAAGACAGCACCGAAAAGTGCCAGACCACCGCAGATAAAGCCCATCATTACTTGAAGGTCCAGGGTTTTATGAGTCTTGAGATATTTCATTAACGGTAGCAATGCGTCTGTACTGGCAATAAACGCATATACAATCAGTATGCCGCCTATTATATATAACGGCATGTTGTTTTTAGCTTGGGGCATAGTCAATTCTCCCATTTTTTTTTCGTTTTATCTGCTTGCGTTCCTACAATCTTCAGTGCCCTCCACGCTGAGGTTTATTTAGGGATTGATTACCAGAAGAACCACTGGCAGTCGCTTCAAATTGATTGGAATAATATTTACATATACGGTTAAGAAGAGTGAATGTGAGCCTGAACCCAACGATGGAAAAGATGAGGCAGACGATCATCTGCCAGCTGTTCATCTGGTCAGCCTGAATAAATTGAATGGTAGGCTTGAATATGTCAGTTTTAGCAATAAGGATGAGCACTGCTGAAATACCTGCCAGTAAAAGCCAGGGGGTGTTCTTGCTTACCTGTTTCATTTTCCTCTCCGAACTCATCAAATAATTTGTAACTAAAATGAATCATTTTCATTTTTAAAAAAAATATTGAGCCAAATGCCTCGGTAAGATTATCTTTTCACGCGAACTATTTATATCTGACAACTAAGTTTGCAATGGTGGTGCCATGTCCATAAAAATCCATACAATACTTTTTAACCTTATATATTAGCAGGTTACAGAGAACCATTTCTCGCATATCAAAAGCACTGCCTCCCTTTGGATACAAAAACATGCCTCCATGTGGAGGCAGTGCATCCTAAAGTGTACAGGATTCCCAATACAAATTATTGGAACTACTTATTCAGTTGAAGCGTAGTTGAAATGCAGATGAATCCGGGCTGGAGAACAGTGAGGAGCACATGTATAAAGAATAACAGCGTATGTGTTTTGATTGTGATTGCCACTAAAGCTCGATTAGAGACTAAAAGGTGGAGATCGATTTTATTTTTCCGTTCTTATTCGGGAGACAGAATAATTTTCGCTGATAATACGCGAAAAAAATTCGGTCCCCTTGGGATTAGGAAAAATAGAGCTAAGCACCGAGGCCGACCTGTCTCCCTGTGCTAACTGAGCTTTAGTGATAATCACTATTTTGATTGGACTTTTGGCCCTGTGTATACATTCTTGTTGAACAAAGGTATAAAAGAGGTAGGTATTTGCACTTATTATTGAGATGGTACACATAATGAAAGCCGACAAACACATCCTGGTTGATAAAGACAAGAGGAGCAGTTTACAGGTTAAGTTTCTCGCAGGCCTCGCTGTGATCCTTTTTATCTTCAGCTCTCTTACTGCCAGCCTGATTTATCTCTACGAAAAAAATAATATTCAAAACGAAGCCTATCAAAAGACTGAACTTATAATGGCTGCTGCTGGTGCTTCTAGAACATATGTCCGCGAGGTACTTCGTCCAAAAATATTTGAATTGTATGGCGATGACACATTTATCCTGGAGGCAATGTCCAGTTCTTATATAAGTAGATCCATTATGGAAAACTTTAAAAATGAAATGTCTGATTTTAGTTACAGAAGAGTCAGCATCAATGCAAGAAATCCAGACTTTGAAGCTGGGCCACTGGAAATAAAGATCATTCAATATTTCAACGACAACAAGGATTCAAAGGATTGGAAGGGAATCATCACCGAAGATGGAAAAAAGTATTATATGCGATTTCAGCCGGTCACTTTTACCAGGAAATGTACCCGTTGCCACAGTACCCCGGAAAATGCCCCAAGTAGGATATTGGATATCTATGGCAATCAACGCGGATTTGACAAACGCGATGGAGAGATAAACGGTCTTGTCAGTGTTGGCATTCCTTTTGATGTAAGCCTGGACCAGATTAAAGATGCCGCCCTGTCAGTCTTCAGCACCTTAACGCTGGTGGTTTTTTGTCTTTTTGGCATTATTACTTTCTTTTTCAACCGTTTAATAGTTCAAAATCTCCACTCCATCCTCTCTATCTTTCGTGACACCTTTTCTGATGAAAAAAGTACTGGTTCCATTCAAGTGGACCGTTCAAAGGACGAAATCAGCGAGCTCA
>CAMYOP010000139.1 GCA_947260045.1 uncultured Desulfobulbaceae bacterium | reverse complement strand
TCGTTGACTGTTGTATAGGTGAAGCGTTGTTTGCTTTTAATCAGGCTTTTAGTGAAATGTGAATTGAGCCTTTTACCATTTTTAGTAAACTCAATCACTGCAGTAAAGGCAGGACGGTCCTGGTCAGGCACTAAACTGCAGAGGTTGTTTGAAAGTCTCTCTGGCAACATCGGCAAAACCATGTTTGGCAGATAAAAACTGGTTCCTCTCAGGTACGCCTCCTTGTCAATACTACTACCGGGTTGCACATAATGACTCACGTCAGCTATTGAGACATAGAGTCTGTAGCCAGATTGCGTTGTTTCAACAGCGATTGCGTCATCAAAATCCTTTGCTGTCTCGCCGTCTATGGTTACATGTTCAATCAAGCGGAGATCTTTACGGCCTTTTTCTAAACTGGCCAGTGCTTCAAGACTTTCTGTTTCTTTTTGGACCGTATCTGGAAAAGAACTGGAAAGTTTAAATTGCTCAATTGCCATACGAAGTTGCACTGGCACACTGAGTGGGTCTCCCAGAATCTCAAGCACTTTCCCCTGTGGTTGCTTCCGCTCTGACCCATAGTCTAGGATTTCAACCAGAACTGCAGTTTCACTGCTTGCGCCCAGACTGTTAGCCTTTTTGACTTGTACTGTGTAGGGCAGGCGAGCGTTGTCGGGTGTGACGTAGCCGGTTTTGCCTCCTGCTGTATAAATTCCGCAGAGTTTACTGACTCCACGTGAAAGCACTTTGACCACTCTGCCTTCAGGTCTATTTTTTGGGGAGGGGAACAGGTTGACCAGAATTGTGTCCCCTTCGCTTGCCCCAGCAAGATTGGATCGGTTGATAAAAATATCTTTAGCGCCTTTCTTTTTATCTTCAAGGATCGCAAAACCAAAACCTTTAGAGGTTAAATCCAGGACTGCCTTGATGAGGCCACTATGCTGCGTAAGTTGGTAATGTTTTCCTTTCTTTTTTATTTTTCTGGATTTTTCTAATAGGTGAAGAGCATCTTTTACCTGACGCTCTAAATTGGGATTGGCTTCAAATTGTTTGAGGATTACAGCTTTTTCAACGGGTTCGTTGTGCCTGGACAAAACTTCAAGGATAGTATCGCTTACCTTTGTTTTTTGGGAACCGATAGATTTTTTAGGAAAGGTTTTGCTGTCTCGGAAGGAGCGTTTTGATTTTCTTCTAGGTGATCGTTTTCTCGACATAAGTACCTTGTATTTTATATGCTGTGCGGAAGTTCATTGTTAAATATGCTCTAGCTGGATGGACGCTTGGGCATGGCTGTTAAGAATTTTTCTTTGTTCACACTGAAACATCTGCTACAGTGGTTATGATCAACTTCCCTGTATTTTACACTATTTACCAAGTAAAAAAAGAAAAAGAGCTTATCTCTTACAAATCTCCCTATGCAGTATATAAAGTTTGATAAAGAATTATATCGTCAAAAGATGAAAGCATTGATTGGCACTGGCAGCGATGTGCATGTGTTTTGGGATGCTCTCGATTTTGCTTTTGATGCCCATGACGATCAATGGCGCCGATCTGGGGACGCCTATATCATGCATCCGTGTAATGTTGCCATGATACTTGCTGATGAGCTTGATATCAGGGATGGTGAAATTCTGGCATCTGCCCTCTTACATGATACTGTCGAAGATGTTGAATATGTCAACTCACATCTTATTCGGGATAAGTTTGGTTCCAATGTTGAAGCTATTGTGGAGGGTTGCACAAAAATTACTAACTTTTCTGGTGATAAGCAAACTTTCAAAAAACTTGTTCATAGAAAGATTTTTAGTGGTGCAGCAGCGAAACCTGAGGTGTTGATTGTGAAACTTGCTGATCGGCTTCACAATCTTCGAACCTTATCCTCGATGCCAAGACATAAACGGCAGAAAATTGCTGATGAAACATTGGATATCTATGCCCCTCTTGCAACAATCTTTGGTCTTTTTGCCATTAAACGAGAACTGTACAACCTGGCTCTCGCCTATAAGTTTCCACGCCAAGGCAATAAATTACAGCTTCATATTGAGAAACTCAAGCATTCCCCAGAGATTGCAGAAATTATTGAGAATGTGCAACGCACCCTAATTGAAGATGGAATAGATGCAAAAATATCTGTGCGCACCAAGGGTTTGTGGGGATATTACGACATTAAAAACAAAATTCTCATGCAGGAAATAGAAAATCCGCAAGAGATAATGATTGTTACTTCTACAAGAGGGATGTGTTATCAGGGGCTTGGCTCGTTAAATAGTACTTACCGGCCTACCCCCAGGACCATCCGTGATTTTATCGCTAATCCCAAGCCTTCTGGATATCAAGGTTTGCATGCCAGGCCAAATATCAATGGCCGGAAATATCTCTTTAAAATTCGAACTGAAGAAATGGCGCGCCGTGCTCAGAGAGGGCTGGTTCGAGATTGGACGAAAGATTCCAAGGGTAAAGGTAGGTTTGTTCGTGAGCTCCAGGAGATGTTTGACATCCTCGGCAGTGATGATTCTGTCTCGTACCGTGATATGATTGCTGCCAGCGGCCGAAAGGAACTGTATACCTATACCCCTGATGGTGACTTGTTCTGTCTGCCAGTAAATTCAATTGTGCTTGACTTTGCTTTTCGAGTCCACACTGAAATCGGACATACCTGCATTGGGGCAAAAATCGGCAAGAGAAGACTTCCCTCTTCCTGGCGCTTAAAAGATGGCGATGTTATTAAGATTATCAGGCAGAATAAGCCAGTCTACTTTGACACCGCACTTCATCCATTATGTCAGACGCCCAAGGCTCGTTCTGAGCTTTCTAAAGCCTTTAAGCAGAGGCAGGAGAGAATCTCCAGAGAGATTGGTCAGTCAGTACTTCATCAGGAATTGCGCCGTTATGGTTTACCATCATCAAGCCTTGAGAAGGCTGGGATGACCTACATACTCGAGTATTTTGGTGTACAGGATTTAGAGGCACTATTTCTAATGATAGGAGAAGGCAGGGTCAGATTACCTGAATTAATCTTTGAACTTGGCACAGGCCTTTTTGAAGGCTACGAAACGTTGCAGGTACCAACAGGTATTTTAAACAAAATAGAACTGGCCACCATCGATCCTCTTGTGGTGAAATCCTCTGCATGCTGTAAACCAACTCCTCTGGACAAGGGTGTCTTGGGCTTGCTTAGTGAACGAGGCCTTTCCCTGCATAGAAAAGATTGCCAGCGGCTCCCCAAGATTAAGTTTCAACGAGAAGACGCTGTAGAGGTCCGCTGGCATCCTCGCAATACCCGAGTCGTTAACCCCCAAAAAATATATATTGGCGCGGCTACTCGCCAGCGTATATTTATGTTGCTTTCAGTGGCGCCAGAAGAATTAAAAATAATTGATGTTTTGCTTCTTTCCAAAAAACCGATAAAAAGACCTGCCTGGGAAATTAATTTTACAGTTGTTAATCTTCATGGCCTTAAAAAAATAATGAAGCATCTGGATCGTTCTGGACTCACCTATGAGTTTGAACTCGAGAGGTAGCTTAGCCTGCTCAGTCTTTCTTTTTTCTATAGTTTCAAATACCTGCCTAGTAATTTTTTCAGAATCTCCTTAGCCAAGTTTTTAATTATTCAATTAGTATATATCACAGGGCAACAGCCTTCGTACCATTTGCAAGATCTTTTTTGTAGGCGGAGTTTTTGTTTTAGGGGTACCGTAAAAAGATACTTGACATCACACAATGTGGTACTTATTTTAAAATCATATAATAATGAAACCCATTATCATTAATGAGGGGGCCAATGATGTTAAACTTGGATCAGCTACGAAGAAACAGAAACCTTGTCAATGATATAGACTGGACCATGACCCCGGAAAAAGCCGTTGAGATGTACCTTGAGTGGGGTACAGGATGGGTACGGGGTAATAATTTCGTAGCGAGTGCAGGTGACGAATCAGTTTATTTTGTAATTTATGATTGGGAAAAACAGCCTTATGCAACTCTCATTAAGAGAACTGTGGAAGGTGCAGAAGAAATAGCAAAAATTCCAATTCCTGAAGAGTTATTCATCTCTTCCTGGAAAGATGATGGTGTTCGACCAGGTGGAACAGTACATCCACCAAACGAAGACTTGAAAAAGTGGTTGAACGAAAAAATTGATGGTCCTCCATTGGACTGGAGTGTTGTCGATCATTGAGATGAGCTGTAAGCGGTAAAAGCATATACGAAAGTACTAATGTTGTAGTATTAAAGAAACTCCTCCTCCCCAGCAGGCGCCTGTGAAGCCGTTTCCTCCTTGTCGGCTTACCCTCTACAGGCGCCATTTTTTTTGTGGCAAAATGTTTTCAATATTATCCTTGAGTAATTTTTGAAATGTTTCCCCGGAAACTTCTTTACTGCCAAATTGAAGTAAATGCCGTGTTGTGACCTGGCAATCTATTATTTTTATCTCTCGTTTTATACTCAGCTGAACTAGAGCAAAAAGGGCAACTTTGGAGGCGTCACGCATATGTGAAAACATTGATTCCCCAAAATAAACAGAATCAAGACAAACACCATAGAGTCCACCAACAAGCTTATCATCATACCAACATTCAATGGAGTGGGCAAAACCAAGCCTGTGAAGTTCTTTATACGCTTTGACCATGTCAGAGGTGATCCAGGTATTTTCACCTTTATCAGTTCGTATTTCAGCACAGTTATGGATAACTTGATCAAAGGCGTGGTTAAATCGCACGCAGAATTTATTTTGCCGAATAGTCCTTGCAAGGCGCTTTGGCAAGTGAAATTCACCTGGTAAAAGTACAAGCCTGGGTGAGGGTGACCACCAGAGAATTGGCTCACCGTCGGAGTACCAGGGGAAAATACCTTGCTGGTAAGCATTGAGCAGTCGCTGGACAGACAGGTCACCGCCTATGGCAAGCAGCCCATTGGGTTCTGCTAATTCTGGTGGTGGAAATAAAATATTTTCATCAAGTTGGAAGACAGGCATGGCCTAATGGTAAAAAAATATTTGATCTACAGGGGTGATAGGGGGTAAATGGCAACGATTTTTATCGTAAGCATTTTGGGACTTACAATGGACTGAAGGGGCCAGGAGAATTAATCGGGAAAAAGCTTAGTCATTGTGTCGTGGGCATCCTGTGGCCCCCACGATCCTGCAGGGTAAAAATTGAGAAGTTCATCTTTTTTATAACAGGTTTCGCAGTCTTCAAGGACCGGTGTCAAGAAGGACCAGGATTGTTCAACACCATCTTGCCGCCAGAAGAGCATATGATCACCACTTATACAATCCAGAAGTACTCGCGCATAGGCATCTAAAGAAAATCCCCTGTAATGCTCCTGATAAACAAAGTCCATATTCATAGTACGAAGGCAGACGGAAGTTCCAGGACTTTTGGTCTGGAATGACAGTTTGATGGATTCTTCAGGATAGGTTTCTATTACCAGTCTGTTAGCCCCTATGTTATCGCCAAAAACACTTTGAAATAATTTATGGGGTACCTCTTTAAACTGTATAATGATTTTGGTTTCTTTTCGAGGTAAACGTTTTCCAGACACCATGTAAAACGGAACATTTTGCCAACGCCAATTATCCAGGTAAAGCTCCATCAGAGCAAAAGTTGGTGTCAAAGACTGCGGGTCTACTCCCTGCTCATCTCTATAACCAGGAACGCTCTCGCCTGCAATCGATCCACTGCTGTACTGACCAAGACAGATTCTACTCCCTTTTTGACGGTTAAATTCACGAAGCGATTTCATCACTTTGACTTTTTCGTCTCGCACAGCGTTTGCCGTAAATTGATAGGGAGGTTCCATGGCTGTAAGGGCCAGGAGTTGCATCATGTGATTCTGGAACATATCCCGGATCACACCGGATTTCTCATAATATCCGGCCCTGCTGCCGACTCCAAGTTGCTCTGCTGCTATAATTCCAATATAATCAATATGATGACGGTTCCACAATGGCTCAAAAATTGTATTGGCAAAGCGGAAAATAAGAACATTCTGGATGGTTTCTTTGGCCAGATAATGGTCTATTCGAAATATTTGCTTTTCGCTGAAATAGCTTTGAAGGGTATCATTTAAGGCGCGAGCTGTTTCAAGATTATGACCAAAGGGCTTTTCCACGATAATTCTTGCCCATCCAGGAAAGGTATCCGACTGTTCTTTCGCCAGACCAACTTCACCAAGAAGTTTACCAATGACAGGGTAGAGCTGAGGAGGTACGGCAAGATCAAAGATGCGGTTTCCCTGTGTCTGGTGCTTCTCACCAATTTGGAGTAAAGCTTTACTTAGATTGTCAAAACTTGCCTGGTCATAGGTGATCGGGACGTAGTGGAGAAGAGAGGAAAACTCATCCCATCTGTTGAGGTCCATGTCACTTGTCTGGTATCGCTCAAAGAGACTGGTTTTAAACGTATCACTTGATAATGGAGTCCGGCTGCAACCAACAATACAGAATCGTTCAGGCATTTTTCCCTGGAGAAACATGGCATAAAGAGCAGGAATGAGTTTTCTCCTGGTCAGGTCTCCAGATGCACCAAAGATTACTATAGTGCAGGGATCCATCTGGTGAGTTGGCAGAATGTCACATGCGTGTGGCGTGCTCACGTTATCTCTTATTCAATGTCTTTTTTAACGGCGTGTCCACCGAATTTATTGCGCATAGCAGCAAGCACTCTGTTGGAGAAGCTATTTTCATCGCGGGATTGGAAACGGCTGAAAAGTGACATTGCAATTACGGGTGCAGAAACGCTTGATTTAATGGCCTGTTCAACGGTCCATCTTCCTTCGCCAGAATCATCGACATATCCTTTTATGCCTGTCAGCTTTGGATCTTCATCAAATGCATCTACCATGAGTTCCAGCAGCCAGGAGCGTATAACTGATCCCTGGTTCCAGAGATGACTGATTTCTTTATAATCAAAGTGTTCTTTATAGGGAGAGGCTTCAAGCAGGGCAAAACCTTCACCATATGCCTGCATCATGCCATATTCAATGCCATTATGGATCATTTTGACGAAATGACCAGCACCTGACGGGCCGCAATAGAGATAGCCATCTTTCGGTGCAAGGCTGCGGAAAACAGGTTCCAGCATTTCAAATACTTTTTGATCGCCTCCTATCATGGTGCAGTAACCTACCTCCAGACCCCAAATACCTCCACTGACTCCTGCGTCCATATAATGGATAGATTTGCTGGTTAGTTCT
>CAMYOP010000138.1:9183-16418 GCA_947260045.1 uncultured Desulfobulbaceae bacterium | reverse complement strand
TCTGCCTGGGCATAATTGGCCATCATGCCAAGTAAAACGCTTTTGCCCACACCAGATCCAGCCATAATTCCCATCCGTTGGCCAAGACCACAGGTGATAAGTGAATTAATGGCACGAATGCCTAAATCCAGAGGTTTTTCTATGTTTTTTCTCTGTAAAGGGTCTGGAGGTAGAGCGTAGAGGGCTTTTTCTTCTGGTAAATTGAGAGGTGGGCCATCGTCAAGCGGATTTTCCAGGCCATCAATAACTCTACCCAGTAGCTCGTCTCCGACCTGAATGGATGCACTTTGTTTTTTTACTCGAATAAGGCTACCTGGGCCAAGACCTCGAAGTTCACCAAGTGGCATGAGTAAGGCCTTGGATCTATCATATCCTACTATTTCTGCAGCTCTTGGTGGTCCTCCATCAAGGGGAGTTATTTCACATAATGAACCAAGGGTCGAGCGCGGGCAGTGTCCTTCTACAATCAAACCGACAATACGTGTAACTTTACCATGGACATGGATAGGCGAAAAATCATGAAGAGTATCTGCATTAAGGTTCATAAACAACAGCTTAGGGTTTTCATAATATTTTATTTGGCGTCTTCGGGGCTGCTATTATCATCAAGAAGGAAATCTTTAGCCGCTTCCAGTTGCGCTTCGATGGTGGCGTCTACAAAGCAAGTATCGGATTCAAGCAAACACCCGCCCCTTGTCACGTTTGGATCAACTTTTAAGATTATATGCTCAAGCCCTCGAATTGACTGGATAAGTTCAGGTCGTATCTGCTCGGCAGTGCTTAAGTCTTCAGGGTTTAAGGTGATGTGATATTCTTCATTGACAATTGCTTTAGCCAGTACAGATTCCAGGGTGGAGGCAATAATATCACGTTGGGTGCTGAGTTCCTTTTGGATAATTTTTTTTGCTAAAACAATGATCAGGTTTATTATATTTTGTTTGTTTTCGTAGAGTTGTTTTTGGTGAAAGTTCTCCAGGTGTTTGCAGGTGTCAAGTAACGCCTGCGATGCTGACCTGACGATTTCTTCAATTTGAGTAGTAGCGTCCTGGTGCCCTTGCTGGTACGCCTGTTCCTTTACTGCTTCGAGTTCTTCTGCTGAGATGTTGCTTGCTTGTCCTGCCAACTTTTTACCCTGTCCTGGAATCAGGTGTAAATTGTTACGCTGTGAAATCGTTTTGCCAGCAATAGATTCTTCAATTTTTGTCAGCGTAACAGGAGTAAAGGAGGTATCATCTTTGAACACCTGTGACATGTTTACTTCTGTGAAGCTGATTTTTTTTCCTTTTTCTTCTGTCATCTATACATTGTGAAAACAATAGAATGGTAGACTGGGTTTAAACAAGCTCATCGGCGCCACCTTTACCAAGTACAAGTTTTCCTTCCTCTTCTAGCTTCATGGCTATTTTAACAATGGTATGCTGCATTGCTTCCACTTCTGAAAGTCTTACAGGACCCATGGCCTCAAGGTCATCACGAATCATGTCTGCCGCGCGTGTAGACATATTGGCAAATATTTTTTCTTTGAGTTCATCTGGCGCAGTTTTTAAAGCTAGGGTAAGTGAATCATTATTGACCTCACGAAGTATCATCTGAAGAGACCTACCGTCCAGGGCATTGAGGTCTTCGAAGGTGAACATATGCTTCCGGATTTCTTCAGCCATATCCGGGTCCATTTCTTCCATCGCGTCAAGAATGTCGCCGTCCAGGTTGTCTTCCATCCTGTCCAATATCTCAACCACCTTGTTGATACCGCCAAGCTCTCTTCGTTCGGCACCGCCGACTGTTCCAACTTCACCATATAGGGCGTCTTCAATACGCTTGATGACCTCTGGGGCAACTTTTTCGGTTGTAGCAATGCGATAGACAACATCAGCCTGTACTTCTTCAGGTAGATAGGAAATGATGGCACTGGCATGATCAGGTGTCTGGGTGGAAAGGACGAGAGCAACCGTTTGTGGATGTTCTCGCTCCAGAAAACCGGCAACCATAACAGGCTGCATGCCGGCAATGGTTTCCAGAGGACGGGATTCAGTACCTGAGATGAATCGGTGCATGAGGTTTTTTACCCGATCCTGATTTGCAACATTTGCAATGGTAGCTTTGGCAAACTCCTGTCCTTTGACGACTACACCTGCATGTTCTTCCCTGGAGCGCTCAAAGTCTTCAAAAACCATTTCTTTGAAATCTTGAGGGATATGATTTATCTCGGCCATTGTCCGCGTCAATAAATGTATATCATCATCAGATAATTGATTTATAACTTTTGACGCAGCATCTTCTCCCAGACATAAAAGCAGGGCTGCGGCTTTTTTAACTCCGGTGAGTTTATCTTTTGCCATTATTACGTATTATGAACCTTTGCATTTGCTTATATTTATTGGTTATTTGTCTTTCATCCATTCTTTAACCACGTGAGCGGTTAGTCCTGGGTCTTGCGCTATATCAGTCTGAATACGGCTTATAGGATCAAGGCCATGTCTGGCCATCTGCTCACTTCCTCCCATGGAAAGCTGATCTCTTTCAAGTTCGGCGACTGTTTTATAGTGTTCTTTTACTCCATCCCGAAATGTTTTTATTATCGGTCTTACCATTAAAAAGTAAATGAGGAGACCACCTAGCAGTAAAAGCCCATAACGGATGAGGGGCATGTATTGGTAGATAATATTTGATGCAGATGCAATTTCTTCTATGGTTTCAACTTCTGCTTTTTCCGTAAAAGGCATGGAGATAACTTCGATTTTATCACCTCTTGTGAGGTCAAGGCCAAGAGCACTGGAAATCATACTTTTAAGCGAGTTCAGCTCATCTTGGCTGCGGGTTACGTTTTTAGCTGGGGCATCATTTTCGCCTGGTACTATTTTATCAGCAACCAGCACAGCAACTGAAATCTTTTTTATGGCTCCTACTGGATTAATTGTTTTGCTGATCACCTTGCTTATTTCATAATTGGTGGTGCGCTGGATTTTGCTCGATGGCGGAGTTGCAGCGGATCTACTTGTTGTCCCTTGTAAATTAGATTGAACTCCGGGGATTCCGCCGACAATCTCTGAGCCTGATTTTTCTTCAGAGTGTTGTTCACTGCGAATGACAGGTTCTTCTGCATCAAAAGTTTCTTCTGTTTTTTCTGATTGGGAAAAATCAAGCATGGCTGTTACTCGGGCCATTGAATTATTTTCGCCAAGGGCTGTGTCAAGGAGAGATTGTGCTCGTGCTTCCAGGTTTCTTTCAATCTCAAGCTGAAATTCAAGCATGTGCGGAGACATTTTTCCGGCAATACCCTGTTCCTGGCCCCCTGATAATACAGATCCATTCTGATCGATAACTGTGATTTGAGTAGGCGTGAGACCTTCAATGGAGCTTGAGACAAGGTGGACAATACCCTGGACCTGGCTGTCGGATAAATGACGGCCTGCCAACATTTTAAGAATGATAGAGGCTGAAGCCTTTTTCTGCTGGTTTTTAAATAATCTTTTTTCCGGTAGTGCCAGGTGGACTCTGGCACTTTCTACCGGACCAAGAGACGATATGGTCCGAGAGAGCTCTCCTTGAAGCGCTCTTGTATAATTAACTTTCTGGACAAAATCAGTCAGGGCAAATGATTGCTTGTCAAAGATCTCAAATCCAACTCCACCGCCCTGGGGTAGCCCGGCTGCTGCCAAGTTCAGCCTGGCCTCATAGACGGAGCTTGTAGGAACCCAGATGTTGGAACCATTTCCCTTTATCTGATACGGAATGTTCTGACTTTTGAGCCATTCAACCGTTTGGCCTGCATCAGAGGCCGTTAGGTTGGAATAAAGAAGCTGGTAATCTGCTGTTCTGGCCTGAATGATAATAACTGCAAACAGTGCGATGGAAATTAAGGTCACCGCAGCCAGAGAGAGTTTTCTTGATAAGGGCCATTGTCCCATTTGGTCAATAAATGACTGGGGGCCGGTTCTGGGTGTAGTTGCTTCAGCCATTTCTCAATCCTTTTCTTGACTGATCCCGATCCTTTTTCATGGATCCAGTGTATTTTTTTAGTAAAGATGAGTTATTCATATTCTCTTAAAGCTGCATTCGCATAACTTCTTGATATGCTTCCATGACCTTGTTTCTCATCTGTACCAGCATCCGTACGGAAATGTCTGCCTGTTCCATGGCAATCATGACATCGTGAATATTTTTTGGGCCACCCGTATGGAGCTGCCGTACAGCGTCATCTGCAATGTGTTGTTGATTACTCACTTCACTGACTGTGTCTTTGAGCATATTGGCAAAAGTATTTTCAGCTATTGTGCTTGGAGCCGGTTTTGCATCAGGTGTGCTCAATAAACCTGATAGGGGTGTAATCTGGTTCATATACTATCTCCCTATTTCAAGTGCTTTAAGGGCCATCCGTTTTGCTGATTTTATCACGGTGGTGTTTGCCTCATAGGAGCGGGTTGCAGATGTCATATCTACCAGTTCTTTTAACATGCTGATATTTGGCATCTCCACATAGCCATCATCTCTGGCATCGGGATGGCTTGGATTATATATCAATTGTGGTGGATCCTGGTCTTCAATGATTTTTGTGACCTCAACCCCTTGGGCATTCCCTTTAATTGCACTCTGTAGATTATCTTTAAACGACATCGGTGCTGATTCAAAATAAACCGATTTCTTTTTGTATGGTCCGCCTTCGGGAGTGGAAGTTGTTTCAACATTTGCCAGATTAGAACTTACAGTGTTCAAACGAATCCTTTGCGCCTTCATTGCAGAGGCGGCAATTTTGAAAGTTGTGAAAATATCCATAATAAACTCCAGTTTAAATAGTCTTATATATTCTTATGCAATTTATCTGCCATCGTTGGCAACATATTTTAAGAGAGCCAGTTTTTTGCTGAGAATTGTCACTGTTGTCTCATACATCAATTGATTTTCAGATAATTTTACCATTTCCTGGTCGACGCTCACGCCATTTTGGTCACCTATTCCTGTGGTGTCGGGCTCACGTACGATTTTTGCCTGGACCTGGCTTAAACCTGAACCTGCAATGGGTATATGTCCGGGGTGGCTGGGTTTACTGGTCAGCGTGCCAGCTCCAAGAGCGCTACTGAGTTGATCTTCAAAGTGCATGGTTGCTGGTGCGTATCCTGGTGTATCAGCATTTGCAATATTAGAACTTATTATCTGCTGGTTCTGGGATCGCAGGTTCAAAGTTTTTTGCAATAAGCCGATTGTCGGGTCAAGTTTTTGAATAAAAGGCATGATATGGCTCCATATGTTCAGAATGATATCTGTCAATTAAATGTCGGCAGCTGTAAAATTTGTATTTCTTCCTTGGCAAGTTTTATCCATAGGGGGTCTTTTCCTTTTTCGGCAAGTTGTTTGAAGCGATTTAGTGCTTCCTCTTCTTTATTGAGTTCAAGAAAGAGGAGACCTTCCCTGTAAAGTGCCTGATCGTGATATAAATCATCTTTTTGCAGGTCTTGGAATAATGCAAGGGCTTCGTCATTTCGTTTTGTTTGAAACAGTGATTCAGCTAAAATCATGGTTGTTGAACTATCTGCTGCTTTTTCATGCAAAACAAGCGGGGAGAGCAAAAAAATGACATCTTCAAACCGTTTGAGTTCAAAATACACTCTGGCAGTTTCTATGTTGATGTCCTTATGCGTGGTTTTTCCAAAGTTATCTATAAGCTGGGCTGCTTTTTCTGTTTTGTCTGTGCTGGTCAGAGCTTTGAGCCTGAAAAGAAAAATATCGTCTCCATCAGCACCACTTGGGTAAAGTTGCTCATAGCGTTCGGCATACTCATTAATCAATCTAAAATTGCTGTTTTCATAGAGAGACGTAATCAGCGGTAAATATACTTTTTCCCGTTGTTCCTCCTGGGCAGATTCAAGGATATATTGATACACCTTAGAGGCCTGTTCAAACGCGCCAATTTTTGAATAACCATTGGCCATGTCATATAAGATTGAGTTGTCAAGCCAGCCTTGGGTAAAAATAGAACGATTTTTTTTGGCCAGGACAAGAGCGTCAACATATTTGTTTTGGTTGACAAAATTGCGTATTGCCTGCGGTAGTTTTTCAATGAGCAAGGCCTGTGCCTCAGTCTGTAAAGTGTTTTCTTTGAATTCCCGCAGAAGTCGCATAAGAATGTCGATGCAAAGCAGGTTATCGTTGTTTTGGCCGTATACAAGTGCTTCCTTGAAGGTAGCCTCTTCCCGTATCATTTTGCTGGGAGCGTCCTGGGCAATTTGGTGATAATTTTGGGCTGCTTGTTCTGCTTTCATGCTGGTGGACAGGTATTGGATATCTGTCAGCTTCATGAAGGCTCTGAATCCACCATCTGTTCCAGGAAAACCATCCTGTATTTGGGATAAGGCCGGATGCACGTTGGTATTCCAGTTGATTCGCAGTTTACTCATGGTCAACATGTAAAGCGCCAGGTCAGCATTTTTTTGGCCTGGTATAAGTTGAGAGAGGGTTTCAAATGATTCCGCTGCATTTTTGAAATAGCTGTGCGTATATAAAAGTGTTGAATAGTAAGCAAGAGACATGGGCCTTGTCTTAATAATGTCAGATTTTCTTGAAAGCTCCATATAGGAAACAAGTGCTTCAACATCCTTTTTCTTAAGGTAACGAATATCTGTTTGCCGCATGAAACGAATGTGCTTTGTAGTACCTGTGTATGCGACTTCGTCTCGTTTGAGGATTTGCTCCGCCTCTTCAAATAAGCTCGACTTCATGGCAATTTCAGCTAGGAGAATATTCATGTACGGTGCAAGTTTATTTCTGGGACCAAGTTTTTTTTCCAGGGCTTTAAGTTTTAGAAAAGCCGAGATGGGTTCCTCGTGTTTTGCCTGTATGTATAAAAAGAGAAATTTTGCATAGTCACTTATGTCACTGTCCTGGTACGTGTTTATTATTTGCTGGACAAGCTTATATGGTTCTTCGTATCTGTCCAGGCGAACAAGAACCTCAACATAGGACAAGAGTTTTTTTGCCTGTATATCTGTGGCTTTTTTATTCTGGATGGAGTCTCGAAGCAATGTTTGTAAGAGTTCCCAGTTTTTTTCGTCCCCTGCTTGTCGCAGATTTTCAGGGAGCCATATTTCAATTGGAATTTTCGGTTCTGAGAGTTTGGCAAGTGGGAAAGGCGGAAGGGTCAACACTGGTGCTATGGTTATCTCTATCGGACTTTCATAATACCTGAAAAAGCTATTCCAATTGCCAGCATATGGAGACAATTCCAAAGGGCTTACAAAGTC